>JAZUND010000020.1:0-32946 GCA_045603965.1 Candidatus Nanosyncoccus sp.
GTAGCTCGTTAGGCGAGTGCAACTTCTTATTGCTCCCGTCATAGCGGGAAATATTAGAAGTCGTCTAAGCGGGAATGCTTGGCAAAACGAGAGGAATCTTTAGTGGCTTTGGCCATATTCTTTATCGAGAGTAGTACTTTAAGGTGAAAAAACATTTTTGGATGAACGTATGACTATGATCATATCATCAGAAGAAAATGCGAAGTCGTTATGTACTTATCTATACAATCATTCAGGTTGCAAAAGAGCTTTGCAGAGTAGTACTGCTCAATCTGGAAAAAAATAGAAAAAGACACAATGATGTTTTCACCGCCCGAAAGGGTTTCAAGCCGCCAGTATATCTGGCGGCATTTTCTATGTGCAATATTTCGCTCAATTGTTGGGGATTTAACGGGTGAAATTATAGGGGTGGATTATGGTTTTTGGCGTGTTTTTGTCGCAAAAATGGCATAAAAATAACCCTCTATTTTTATGAGGGATTTAACAGACATTTACAGGTTAAGAAATAGTTGAAAACAATTTTATAACCGGAATGGTGGGTGATGAGGGGCTCGAACCCCCGACCTTCTCGGTGTAAACGAGACGCTCTAGCCAACTGAGCTAATCACCCACTCAGGTTATTATATCATACTTTTTAGATTTCTACTAGAGTGTATTCACGGGACCCGAGGCCCAACTCTTCGGCGTAGGGCAAGATTTCACGGCCTAGGCGCGAATCGATACGCTCTTGTAGCTTCTTGGCGCCTGGATCATCGCTCGCCCAAACCATATCAATGAAAGCTTGGTCGTTAGCAACTGGATCTAGTGATGCAACAATACCGAGGTCGCCCATTACTGGGTCGTCCTGATGTGCATCGCAATCACAGCTAAGCGAGATGGCATTCATTACCGTGATGTAGACGATAGGTTTTCCCTGCTCTTTTAAATAGTCCGCTACTGCCGTGGCGGCTTCTGCCATAGAATGAATAAAATCAATCTGTTCGTGTTGGTCGCGCCAACATTCGTCTGGATCTTCGGTATGACCAGCGGAGTGAATATAGGCCTTGCCATTACGCGAAGCGATGCCAATGGATTGATTTTTGAGATTGGCACCAAACCCGCCCATCATATGACCTTTACCATGAGCAAGATTTATAATACTATCATAGTTTTTGAAGTGGTCGCCGACTAAATCGTATTTAAGATGTTTGCCTTTTGTGAATGGAATTTTAAATTCACCATCTGCATCCATGATGTCGACAGGTGCGAATGAGGTGAAACCATGCTTCTTAGCGACTTCTAGGTGATCCTCGGCGGTGTTGCGAGCGCCATCATAAGCGGTATTACATTCAATGATGGTACCGTTTAATGATTTGACAAAAGGACCGATGAGGTCGGCTTTCAAATACCCCTTTGCGCCGTCTTCGCCGGTGCTAACTTTAACACCAACTTTGCCTGGCAAATTAACGCCGAGCGCTTTATAGATGTTCATTAGACTTTCTGGGGTGATTTCTTTAGTATAATAAACTGTAGATTTTGACATAATTACTCCTATATATAATATATAGTAGCATAATTTGTTTAAAAATACCCTGGGCGGAGTGGTTATTTTTTGAGGACTTTTTTGGTCACATCGAACTTTTCCATGTAACGGCCAAGCATGAGGCGAGTCTGAGCGTAGAAAGCGGCGAGAGACTGATAAATAATTGAAGTAACTGGCATCAGAATCCACTGCAAAAGCATGAGAATGTTTTTGCTTTTACGATATTTTGCGGGACGCTTAGGAAGTAGTTTGAACGATACTAGTACGGAGATGATGAGACCAATGGACGCAAAAGTTTCTACGACGCTGACGATATTTGGAAGATTATAAGCCACCATATCGTGAGAAGACATATTCATGATCATTGGCACCCAACCACCGAAGGCAACAATGGGAGCGAGAATAGCAAGTGTGACGTGACCATCTAGCAAACGCCAAAATTTCGGCAATAGTTGCCAAAATGGGACGGGACGTTTGTCCTTACTGACAAAAAGCCGCGAACCGACATATGCCACATCGGAAGCGCCATAGTACCAGCGGCGGACTTGGACAAATTGAGCCTTGACGGTTTTCCAGAATGTTTCATCAATGACAGCATCCTGATAGATTGGAATACGAATCGGCAAAACTGAGTAATTACCACCAAAGAAAAACAAGCTACGCCAATACTGGTGACCGTCTTCCACAATGGTGCGTTTACTCCAAAAGTGCATTGCTTCGAGTGCTTGTAAAGGCTGGGAGTGTGAAGCGAAATTACGCAAAGCATGTGGGCGCATGGTGGAAATCACGTTGAAGAACGAATTAGATACGGCGATTACGCGAGTAGGTGCGGGAGCATCCCAGATATTATTCATAAAAAGCGATACTGGCTGATAACTTAGACGCTGACGATTTGGATGAGTGACGAATTCGTAAGCGACGGAGTCAAGATATTTTTCATGCATGCGATTGTCGCTGTCTAGCGAAGTGACAATGGTTGTTTCTACTGGAATGTGACGGCTACGTACATACTCAGCAAGACGCTCGCCGGCATAGGTAAGATTTGGACCCTTGCCGACAATTTCGCCTGGGAGGTTATCGGGATGTTTGACAAGTAGAAAATCTTTGAATGTGTCTTTATACTTGACGCGTAGGGATTTCGCAGTAGTCTCCATCGCTTCCCCACCACGTTCTTCATAAGCTAGCACAACGATAATGTGGTCATTGGCAAAAGTGGAATCTTTAATTGCGTCAATGGAAGGACTAAGTATCTCAGCACCTTCATTATATGCAGCGATAATGACCGCGTGGTAAATCTTGGAAGGATTGGGATATTCTTGTGGCATGGCGGCCATGAATTTGAGATTTTCAAGATGCTCATCAAAATGATAGCTTTTATTATTATCGTCGCGGATACGTTCATAAGCCAAATGCGGTTCGGTAAGATCGACCAAACGTTTATGCCAGTCTACGCGTTCGGCGCGTTTTAGAACTTCGTATCCTTGGATTGTACGATAAGCAGTACCGATCGCCTTAACGAGAGTAGATGCGATGAGAACGAATAGATAAATTGAGCCAATGACCGGATCAACCCAAGACAAAATAAACAATAGGATAATGGCGCCATACGAAATAGCGCCTGGTAAAATCTCTAGGAAGCGATAGAGACCAGTGCGCTTACCTTGCGGGATCTCAAGGCTCTGACGCATCACGCCCCTCCTGTGAGCCTAAACAATACTACAAATGCGCCAGTAATAAGGGCAGCGGTAGTAATGAGAAAAAATTTAGTCATGCCAGCACCACGTTTTTCGAAGATACGCAAAGCTATAAGTGTATGAAAAACGCCGAAGATAATCGCAAAAAGTGGAAAAGTTAGCATGTCCGCCCAGGAGCCGTTGCGATAGCCGCCGATGTCGCCGTAGCCAATTTTTATTACTGCACTTTCTGGATTCAACCTAACTATACTAATGATAAGTAAAATAATTGAAGCCAGAATATTGATTAGCATAAGAACCAAAGTAAGACGCTCGTGCTTGTAGATTTGTTGTAGGCTGGTGGCGAAATTTTTCATATTACTTAGTGAGTTTTTCGATAACTATATTAACATGCTTAATAAACATCGCGTCGCCGATGATACCAATAATGCCTGTGACGACCATCATACCACCAATAAGCGCGACAACGGCGCCAGTATTGAAAGTGACAAAAATGCCCAGCACGAGCATAATGAGAGACAGAACCGTGAGATATTTCCAATCATTAATACCAGCCGAAGCAAGTTTAGTCGCAGTATTGATGCGAACGAGTGATTCGTAAATAATGACGATGCCAATGATGACGCGGAAAATCCCAGCGATGTCCTCGCCAATAATGAGCGTAGCGATACCTATGAGAACAGAAACAACGCCAGCGAGTAATCCATTATTGAAATAGTCTCTTTGACCTTTCTCGACAAAATAATTGATTATTTGAAAACCGCCTTTAACGATAAAGAAAGCGCCCACTAAATATGCTACAATCTTAATCATTATTTCTGGCCAGATAATTAGTAGGGTACCTAGTACTACAAGGGCAAATGATTCTATGATAGCCGACCAAGCGGATTTTTTAATGTTGCTGCCTATTTTTTCAATAGGATGTTTAATGATTTCTGGTTTAGCCATATATTATATTATATCATAACTACAATAAAAATGGAGCCGATGGCAGGGAGGGGGAACCTCGCGCTAAAGCGCTCGGTGCGAACCTTTGGCTCGCTCCCTACCATACAGTTTATGAGAAAAGTCCGTATCGGATGATACGGACTTTTCTCATGGAGCCGATGGCAGGGATCGAACCTGTGACCTGCTCGTTACGAATGAGCTGCTCTACCAACTGAGCTACATCGGCATGCTCCAACATAATGTGCGGTCCTGTTCGCATTATTATACCATACTTTTATTTTTTGTTGTTGCTATTTAGGCGGTGAAGAAGTTTTTGGCGAGCGTGGGGAGTGATGATGCGGTCAAGCCAGCTTTGTTTTGGAGTTTGATTTTTGGAAGTAAGAATTTCTACGACATCTCCTTGCTCTAGACGTTTACCGAGATTGCTCATTTTACCATTGATTTTGACGCCGATAACATGGTCGCCAATCTCGGAGTGAAGACGATAGGCAAAATCAAGTGGAAGAGCGCCGGCCGGCAAATCAATAATGTCGCCTTTTGGAGTGTAGACGAAAATTTTATCAGCGAAGAGATTAAGCTTGAGTTTCTTCAGATCCACTTTCTTGCCCTCTCGAAGACGAGCGGCAGTGGTTTGGAGTTCGGTAATCCAAAGGAGGCTGGTAGGGAGATGTTCTATCTTCCCTTTTTTGTAGTTTTCGGTGAGTTTCTGCTCGTTATAGTAGAAACTGGCGGCGAGACCGCGTTCGGCATATTCGTGCATCTCGCGAGTACGGATTTGGAACTCAATAATGTGCTTATCCTTCGTAATGACGGTGGTGTGGAGAGATTGATAGCCGTTTTGTTTTGGCATGGCGATGTAATCTTTGATCCTACCATTCATTGGCGTATAAAGTGAGTGAATGATGCCGAGCGTAAGATAACAATCTGTTACGTCCTCGACGATAATGCGGAGTGCCGTGAGATCATAGATTTCACCCATATTTTGGTTATGCTTGGCGAGTTTCTTGTGAAGAGAATAGACAGATTTAACGCGACCAGAAATCTCAAAGTTGATTTTCTCTTTAGTAAGAGCGGAGGAAACTTCTTGCTCAATTTTCTTGAGAGATTTGGCAGCGGATTTATTGGATTTCTCAATTAAATCTTTTAGTTCGTCGTAGCGCTTGGGATCAACGTATTTGAAAGCAAGGTCGGCCATCTCAACACGAAGGCGTCCCATGTTGAGTCTGTCGGCAAGAGGGGCAAAGACTTCGAGTGATTCCTTGGCGATTTTCTTTTGTTTGTCAGGTGGGAGGGCAGAAAGAGTACGCAAATTATGGAGACGGTCGGCAAGTTTGATGATGAGTACACGAATGTCATCACCGAGAGCTATCATAAGTCGGAGAAAATTGTCTTTGGTCTCAGGCAAGTAAGTATCAATATCACGCATACCATTGCGGGCGGTACTGAGTTTGGTCACTCCATCTACGAGAAAGGCAACGGATTCACCGAATTCCTGCTTGATGTCGTTTAGCGTAAGGCTGGTATCTTCAACCGTATCGTGCAAAATACCGGCAATAATTGTGTCCTCGTCCATACCCCATTCTTCGAGAATCTTTTTGACGGCCAAAGGATGAACGATGTATGGCTCGCCAGTTTTTCGGAATTGACTCTCGTGAGCTTTTTTGGCGACAGCAACAGCTTTCTTGATGCGCTCGGAATCTTGTTTCATGTTTATATTATAGCAGAGTTTTGATGAGTGCTTTCAGTTCGGCGTCGGTTTTGCACTTGAAAGTAAGGGAGTGGTTTTTAATGACGACTGGAATGTTGTATTTTTCGGTGAGAGCATCTTCGTCTTTATGTGAGGCGATTTTCTTAATGGCAGCGGCACTAGATTTTTTCTTGTTGTCTTGGAGATAGCGTTCGACTTTGCGGGCAGTCCAGCCTTCTTTGATAATACGCGGTAAAACTTTGTGAATTGTGGCTTCGTCTTGCGAAATGAGCGGGCGCATCACACCTTCGGTGAGTTTTTCCTTGACCATAATTTTCTTGACGTCTTCTGGAAGATTCAAAAGACGCATGGTGCCCTGTACGGAAGATTCGGACTTACCGACTTTGATGGCGATCTCTTCGGCGGTGAGGTTAAATTGGGTTTTGAGCTTGGCGTAAGCAGTAGCGAGTTCAATGGCGTTTAAATCTTCGCGTTGAGCATTTTCGATGATGGATAATTCGAGGCGATTCTGGGAATCTAGTGTCCGGATAATGGCGGGGATTTTCTTGAGTCCTGCAATTTGGCTGGCGCGCCAACGACGTTCGCCGGCGACGATTTTGTATTTACCATCCTCTTTGGTGACAACAATGGGCTGAAGCACGCCATGCTCCGTAATAGATGCAGCAAGTGCGTTAAGGGCGTCTTTACTAAATTCACGACGGGGCTGGTCTGGGTCAGGAATAACATCGGTGATGTTTAAATGTTTCAACTCGCTTGTGGTTTTATCTTCGCTGGCGGTTAAATCAAATTCCTCATCTACTAAGTCCGTAGGGATGAGAGATTCAAAGCTGCGGCCTAATCCTTTCATTTGGTACGCTCCTCTACTTCTTTAGTGAATTCTTTGTAGGCTTTAGCGCCTTTACTGAACTTGTCATAAGCACCAACTGGAACGCCATGAGATGGTGCCTCGGCAAGACGAACGTTGCGCGGGATGGTAGTATTAAAGGCGAGATTCTTAAAGTATTTCTTGATTTCCGCAAAAACTTGAGGAGAGAGGCTAGTGCGTTTATCATACATCGTGGCGAGGACGCCGAGTAAGCGCAAATTAGGATTAGCAGCTTTCATGACGCGCTTCATGGATTCCAAGAGCTGTGCGACGCCTTCAAGAGCGTAAAACTCAGTCTGAACCGGGAGTAAAAGATAGTCCGAAGCAATCATGCCGTTAACGGTGAGAAGGCTAAGTGATGGCGGAAGATCAATGATAATATAATCGTAACTATCCCTCACTAAGTTGATGGCATCGCGAAGGCGAGTGAACTTCCTGGATTGATTAGTGATTTCTACTTCGGCGTTGGCAAGTTCTGGTGTGGTGGGAGCGAGGTCATAATGTTTATATTTAGTATTGAGGATACAATCTTTGATAGTGGCAGTACCAAGAATAACTTCAGTCATTGTGGTACCGAGCTTGCCGTCATTTTTTTCGATGCCGAGGCCAGAAGTGGCATTCCCCTGAGGATCAAAGTCCACCAGCAAGACTTTATATTTATCTTTAGCGAGATAATAGCAAAGGTTAACCGCAGTCGTGGTTTTCCCTACGCCACCTTTTTGGTTGGTCACACATATTACCTTCGCACTCATAATGCTTATATTATAGCACAAAATCATGCGTGGACAAAAACAAAAAACAGTTTTAAGTTGAGCTTCGCCGACGCCCGTCGTTACGGGACCGGCTCGCTAGTTCTCGTCGTGACTGAGGCAACTCAAAACTGTTATTTTGTTTTTTAAGCGATTTTAGTGATTTCGATTTCACTGTATTTCTGGCGATGACCAGTTTCTTTGTGGACACGCTTCTTGGAATGGTAGCGGATTACGCGGACTTTGTCGCCTTTGACTTCTGGGTCTACTACTTTGGCTGAAACATTTACGCCTTTGACCGTAGGAGTGCCGACTGTAGTTTTGTCGCCATCAATTACGAGTAAAGCATCAGTTTCGAGCTCTTTGGTGCCTGCCGGGAGGAGGTCCACCCGTAGGGTCTCTTTTTCCTCGACGAGATATTGTTTCCCGCCAACGAGGATAACTGCTTTCTTCATATTAATCCTTTAATTATTTCGTATCATTATATCACACTTCTCTAGATTTGGGAAGAGCTAGATGAAAAGCCCCCGGCGGGGGCAAAGAATGCTTAAAGCCGGGGGTGGAAGGAGGGGTTAGAAGTTGTAGCTGGCGGTGGGGGAAATGCAGTTGATAATGAGGTTTCGCCTCGGAACGGTGCGGGTGACACCGTCTTTGTAGAGCGCCTCAAGGCCTCGTGCGCCGTTACGGACGATACCGTACGGCTCGGCGCCTCGCATCAACAGGACATCTTCCGTTCCGCCGATGTTGTAGCCCTTGATGTTTTTATCGGCTTTGCTTGCGAGCGGATTGGGGGTAATCGGAGTATGCTCCGAAAGAGCGCTGTAATTGAATCTGTTACGGACAATACGGCAGATTCTCTCCGAACTCCCACTATACGCTGTCTTGACTGTTTCCATAGAACTTTTCCTTTCTAAAAAGCCTATCGGCAAGATTTGAAAGTTAGCAACTTCTACCTAACCATAAAAGAGCAAGTGGTAGCTATGCTAACCTACTTGCTCTTATTATATCACATATGCTTTAAAAAGTCAATAGTTTTAATGCTTTTTATAGTGATTCCCTGCTAGCGAGTGTATTTTTCGTTCAAATCATTATAATCATAAAGCTCGTTAGCATTGAACCAGAGGTCGATTTCTTTCTTGGCTTCATCAATGGAACCAGAAGCGTGGACGAGATTTGGCACGCCAACACCTTTGGCATCTGAATAGCCGAAGCTCATATGTGAGAAATCGCCACGAATGGTGCCCATTTCTGCGGATTTCGGTTCGGTTGGGCCGACAATTTTACGAACAAGTGGCTGAGCCTCTACGCCCTCGAGTACCATTGCAATGACAGGGCCGCTCATCATATATTCGACATTGTAGCGGAAAGCTGTTTCGCCGCGGCGAGTAATCATTTGACCAATGTCCTCGTAGTGCATACGGTAAAGCTTCTCGTCTGGCATGACCATCTTCATGCCGACGATTTTGAGGCCGACGCGCTCGAAACGCTGAATTACCTCGCCAACGATACCACGTTGAACCGTGTCAGGTTTCAACACTACGAGCGTTCTTTGGATATAATCTTCTGTTTTTGCCATATAAACTCCTTTTTGTTATTATATCATGCGTAATCATATTTTGATATAATACTAGTATGGATTTAGGTGAACTGATTGAAGATTTTTTGGAACATTTAGAAATTGAGAGTGGGCGAAGTAAGAAAACGGTAGAAAACTACCGGCTGTATTTGGAAAGGTTTTTGATAATTGTACAAGAAATACTAAATAAAGATGAAGTGAAACCGGAAGAGATTACTCGGGAGGTGCTAAGGCGATATCGGTTAAAGCTCAATCGCTATGGAACAGATAATGGGAGTGATGATTTAAAAACGATTACCCAAGCGTATCATTTGATTGCGCTCCGTGGATTCATGAAATATCTGGCACGACGCGAAATAAAATCACTAGACCCGTCGCTGATTGATTTGCCGCATGTGATTCGGAAACAAGTAACGTTTTTGCACTATGATGAAGTGGAAGATATGCTGGAGCAAATTGACTTGTCTACCGAATCGGGACTGAGAGACAGAGCGATTATCGAGCTTTTGTACTCTGGTGGGCTGCGAGTGAGTGAACTGGTAGGACTGAATCGGGACTCTATCAATTTGGAACGGCGCGAATTTATGGTGCGAGGTAAAGGTTCAAAGGACCGTCCGATTTTTATTAGTGAGGCGTGTGCAGACAGAGTGCGTGATTATTTGGAGGCTAGAACCGATTCCCTGCCGGCGTTGTTTCTTAATAACTCCCGTAATTTACAGGCGGTGGATCAATCGGGAAATTATCGGCGGATGACAGCGCGGAGCGTGGAAAGAATCGTAGAGAAATATGCGAGACTCGCCGGAATTACTAAACATGTGTCGCCGCATACTTTGAGACATTCTTTTGCGACGGATCTTTTGATGAATGGAGCGGATTTACGTTCAGTGCAGTCAATGCTGGGGCATGCGGATATTTCCACCACGCAGATTTATACCCACGTGACAGATGCGCATCTACGTGAGATACATGAGAAGTTTCATTCGGAAACGAAGTGATTATTTGATATTTTTTGGTTCGTCGGTGGTCTTAGTAGAGGTATCATTGGATTTTGGAGATTTGCCAGAAACGGCTTTTTTGGTAAGATGCAGAGCATAGCCAGTACGATAAAGATAGAAACCAGCGAAACTGATACTGAGGACAATGATGATGGCTAAAACGATTTCAACTGGACCAGTGTTCACGATTTCGGATGGGGTGCCTGGATCATCTGGATTGGTAGGTTCTGGGTCATCAGGGTCTTCTGGGTCTGGCTTGACCGGATCAATGATTTCCGGAGTGATAGGAACGATAGGGATAGAGCAGTCGGCCTTTGCGACATTGACAGTTGCGGCGTCTTCTTTAGTATCGCCGGTGGCCTGATCGCTGTCGTAAGTAAGGCTAGCTGTATTGGTGAGCTCACGGCCATCACAATCAAAATCATCGCCAGCTTTAGCACGATAATAAATATAGACAGTATTACCAGTACCAATAGTACCTAGGTTGTAGCCATTAGCGATAAGATTATCGGATAGTTGCTCACGAACTGCGGAATCGTTGGCAGATAATTCTACGCTTCCTGGAACGAGGGTAAGACCGTTGGGTAAACTATCTTTGATAGTAGCATTAGTAAGGGCGATATCGCCAGTATTGCGAATAGTTAATTTAAAGTAGGCTTCTTCACCGGCAGAAAGATTAATGCTCTCGTAATAGTTTGTGCCATCTTTTGAAACGGTTTTGTCTATAGAACCACCGAGTTCTTCAGCCTGCAGAACATAAGTTACGACACCGTGATATTCCTCGCAACCTGGGATAACACCATTTAAGGCGTTGAGACCAAGTAAAGTGCCCTCATAGGTGAAAAGGCTAGATGGCATAACAGAGCCATTCGCATTCCAGTCATTGTATATTTTGGCGGAGCCTGGGATGTAATGCAATAAAACTTTGTCTGTAGCAGTAGTCATATAGGCTTCATCCCAAACGGAGGCCGGATTAGAGTTGTCGGCGGCAATCGTGGCGGAGATAGTTCCCTTTTCGTTAGGTGTGACCACAGTTGAGAAAGCAGTGGACATACGAGTACGGACGGCTACACCAGAATGGTTGTGTGCTGCGTCATTGTAGGTTGCAGAGGCGTTATTATGAAAATAAACGTAAACTAAATACTGGCGACCCGGAACGATGGTGATTTCGTTTTTAAGGTCAGTAACATCTGCGTTAATCTCGCCAACACGAACAAAATCGCGCTCATCACCGATGGTTGGATTGTTAGTAATAGAGTTGAAAGTTGGGTAAGTAGCTGGGGATTCCATGGTGAAAGTTGGACGCTCTGGACCCCAAGCGGAAGCAGCAGCGAGACTAAAAAGGCTGAGGCCGAAAGTGGTAGCGAGGGTGTAGATGGTTTTGCGTGATGTTTTCATATTGCTCCTTTTTAATTATTGTATCCCGTATTCTGCTAGGATGTCGTCAAGGTTCATGCCTTCCGTGGCTACGTATTCCGTAGGGTTACTTCTGACTTCACTGACGATTCGATCGACTTCACTACCGATGCCGAGTCCAGCAAGAACATCATCTAGCTCAGTACCTTCGGTAGGAGCTTCGGTAATTGGTATTTCGGCTGCGTCAGCCGCTGCTTGTGCAGTTTCGTCGGCCTGGACTGGAGCATATTCGTTTTCGTTTGCGCCACCAAGATCTTCAGAGTAATCATTGATGAAATTCTGTGGAGTGACTGGTTCGGCTTCGGTGGATGCTTCGTTTTGAATAATAGTTGCTTCGGTTCCCTCATAGTCCGACTCGGTTGGTTTTTCGGTAAGATCCTCTGGGCTGACTGACTCGGTTGGAGTAATGGTGACTTCTTCGGTGCCGATATCCTCAGCAATGTCGTCTAATATCTGTTCGTCAATACGAACAAGATTCTCTGGGTTTTTAGGAATATCTGGCCGAGGAGTGGGCGTAGGTGTAGGCTCAACGATGTGGATGACGGGATTAGTGGGCGTGGGCGTTGGAGTTGGGGTTGGTGTGGGGGTCGGAGTTGGGGTTGGATCGATGCTGGGCAAACCATCGTAGATGTGGCTGCCGGCTGGCGTGACTGCTTGCATACAGCCATCATAAGTAGTAATGTTTCCTTCGGCGTCACGGACTGGAATTAGCTTAACCAACATGGAGCCGACTTCTTTGCCGCTTTCATCAGTCCAGAAGAACTCTGTAACTTCCGTGCCATATTCGTCGGAAGTACAACTAACAAGTTGCATATTAGCATGATTAATTTCGCCGTTCGGATTTTTGAGAGCCATGTAAGCATTATTATAACGGCCATTCAGTACGGCACGCCGAGTGAATGCCATATCCATGGCGTTATTGAACCAGGTCTGAATTTCTTTGTATTCGCGTTCACTCATGCTTTCTAACTTTTCGTTCATTTGCTGTAGAGTGAGGCCTCTAAATGCTTTGGGTTTGATGGCGTCTGGCATACAGGCGAGATAATCAGAAAAAGTTTCAGTTTGATTGGCAGCAGCATATTGCATCATGTCGACTTCGTCGTTATTGAAGAGTGCGGAAACTTCGCGCGCAGAGGCGAAAGCGATTTCGCTTGGCTTATTTGTGGAAGTCCACATACCTTCTTTGTTGTAGCCATCAATAAGACCTTGGCGGAACTCGGGGTTTCTAGACATGTATTCGAGCGCTGCTTCATGATTGCGAAAGGTAGTGAGCCTGCCAGCGAAATGATCGCTGTCAATGGGTGAGACGTTGCCGATGAATGGTGCTTGTGGTTGATAATCGTCCGTGAAGACTGGCTGGCCCATTTGACCGACTGTCTGATCTTGAAAGCTCCATGTAGCGACATCACCATTTGGGAGATGAATATCTTCGGCGTCGTTCGTAATCGATTCGTCGTCGGCAAATTTTTCTGGTATATTTGCTGGCGTAACCGGTGCACTTTCGGCAGGGCGCTCTGGGAATTTAGGCTCGCTTTCTTGCTTGTGGTTTTTATGCAAAGTTCCGATGAATCCAGCTGTAGCACCGATGGCGGTAAGTGACAAAACACTAGCCATGGCATACGCAAAGGCGCGACGAAAAGCGGAATTGTTCTTGGCTTTATTGGCGGTGGATTTGACTTTTTCTGGATCAGTGCGAACTGGCTCAGATGTCATTTTTGGTAAATCGGCCCAGCCAGATGGCAAATTACCACTCTGGGGTTTTGGTTTGTTGGCCACTAGGGGATTCGGCGTGGAAGTCTTTGACTTGGGAGCAGAATTTGGGATTGAGGATTCTGGGCGAGTGGTTTTTTCTGCTAGCCTAGATTTGGCCTCTGCAGACGTGGATTTTGTGGCTTCGGTTTTCACTGAATCGGATTTTATGGTTTTAGATTTTACTGGCTTTACTTCTTCTATTTCGGTTTCGACGAACTGCGCCTTCTGTTTCCTTAATTCTGCCAATCTCTTGGCGACAGCCTCACGTCTGGCTAGTTCTGCTTGGAGCTGTTTTTCTAATCTGGCATATTCTTCTGCGGTATTGGGGTTTCCAACTGATTCCAATGAAGCGTAATAGGCAGTATTGCCAAGTCTGCGCCTGGAGTCGGTGGATCGGTTGGCTCGTTCTGGGTTAGTTGCATTTGTTGATGGTCTTTCCGGATTAGGCATTGCGACCTCCTTCTAGAAAATGTTCGCCATATTCGTGAATGGCTTCAGAAGTGATTTTCGAAAGGTCAAGACTGGCGGATTTGAAAAAATTGCGAAAGTCCGTCTCGGTGGATGATTTTTGGTCTAGAAGTTTGTTCAAGGTATCAAGGTCTGACTCAGAAAGATTGCTAAAAACCGCAGTGGTGATTTGTTCGTCTAATTCCTCGCTGATCTTTGCGTGGAGTTCTGCGTGAGCTCCGGTTGGTTGGTTAGGGTATTTTTGTGCGATAAGGCTGTCGGCAATTTTAGACAGAGCCTCACGATCGACGAGATAATCTTTCATGGTTTTGATTTGTATTGTATTGACCTTTCTGGTTTAATCTTAGCATAAGCTTCAAAAAAGGTCAAACATGTTATAAAATTTTAACCATTAGAAAACCGAACTTTAAGTTCGGTTTTCTACCCTTGCGGCGTCTTACAAAGGAGTAAGGCTTGTCAAATGGCACCAGTAAGAATTACTAATATCTCATAAATTGTTTGAAAATGATTTACATTGGTAATACTCCTGATTAATGTTGGTATTTTCTCTCTCAGAGTGGTTCTCCTTTCCCTGTTTCGTGTTTATGTTTAGATGCTACGAGTTTATGCTTATAAATTAAATAGTGATGCTTTACCCAGTTTGATGTTGCGACTTTTAATCTTTTGGATAGTTTCTTTGCTTACTTTTGCTGGCGAGACAAATTCCATTTCATCCTCATAATATTGATAACCTGGGATGTTGTATGTGCTAAGTTTTTCCGCCATTTTTTGCTCCTTTTTTGTTTTTGTTTTTATGTGTTTATGTTGTTGTTTTGTTTGTTAGAATGTTTGTTTTGTTTTCTAACTTATTTTGAGTATAGCACACATGGGCGATTTTGTCAATAACTTTTATGCTTATTTTTCACGAAATGTCAAATTAACAGATACCGAAATAATCAATTTCTTCGCGATTCATTTCGTGCCAGAAATAAAAAAATAATTTCAGGCAGATTTTCACTTGTATTGCAGTACGAGATTCAAATCTGTGAAATTATTTTTTCATTCTTGAGCTTGCTCAATACTCAGAAATTGGTCATTCCTATATCTTCTCTATGGAAATCGTAATGTTGTCGGCGCCGACTTTGGCGATTTCGTCATGGGCGAAATTCGCATCTTTAGCGAAATCGAGGGCAAGAACTTCGGACATTACTAAGTTTTCGTAGCCAGATGGCAAATCTACTGAAAGCGAGAGATGGATACGATCATCCATGTTAAGATTGGCATGCTTACGAGCAGATTGAACAGCGCGAATGAGGTCACGAGCATAACCTTCTTTCTTTAGATCTTCGGTGAGGGTCTTGTCGAGCGTGAGCTCTTTACCGTTTTCGACTTTTTTCACGTTAACTTCGTCGGCGATGATTTGCTCGTAGAAATCGGGGAGCTTGTCACCAGCGTAAGTGAGTTTGCTGAGTGGTTGGCGAACTTTGATTTGAGCTTCGGTGTCTGATTTCTGCATACGGAGAGCGAGGGCATCAGTGATAATCTGGCGGGTGCGCGACATCTGCTCCAATACCTCATCATCGATGGCACCAGCTGCTGGCCAATCCAAGAGATGCACCGATTCGCCACTATCGGTCATTTTCTGGTAAAGTTCTTCGGCTAAGAATGGAATAAAGGGAGCGAGAAGTTTGGCTGTATATATTAATATGTAGTGGAGTGTGGCGAAGGCTTGCTGCTTGTCCGCTGCGTCGTCGGTCTTACTGAAACGACGACGAGAACGACGAACGAACCAGTTACTGAGGTCGTCGATAAATGGGAGAACATCCTCTAAGGCCTTCGGGATGTTGTATTCCTGCATACCTTCGGTGATGTGGTTTCTTAACTGGTAAGCGCGGGAGATAATCCAAAGATCAAGAGGATTTGAAGGAACTTGCAAGTCTTTCAAATCTTCACTATCTACACCTTCAATCTCGGCGTAGGTAGTGAAGAAGTCATAGACATTCCAGAGCATGGCGAGCTTGCGATTGATGTCGGAGACGTCTTTGTCGAGAAGGGCAAAATCCTCGCCAGAGAGAACTGGGCTGCTAAGCAAGAGGAAGCGGAGAGCATCAGCAGAATAAGTGTCCATTAGAATATTTGGGTCGGTATAGTTGCCCAAGGATTTACTCATTTTGCGGCCGTCGTTGCCAGCTAGAGTGCCGGTAGTGATGACGTTCTTGTAAGCGTTTTTATGGCCCTTTTTGGCTTTATCGCCGAAAGCGCCGATCTCGGCAAGAGCAGTATTTACGGCGTGGACATAATAGAACCACGCACGGACTTGGCCGACATACTCAACGATAAAGTCGGCAGGATAGTTACGCTCAAATTTTTCTTTATTTTCAAATGGATAATGGAGCTCCGCAAATGGCATAGAGCCGGACTCAAACCAGCAGTCTAGGACTTTCTCAATACGAGTGAAATGTTCGCCTTGGTAGTCAAATTCAATCTCATCAACCCATGGACGATGGTAGTCATCGAGGCGCTTACCGGAATACTTTTCCAACTCATCGTAAGAGCCAATAACGAGGACTGTTCCCTCTTTAGACTTCCAGACTGGCATAGCGGTAGCCCAGAAACGATCACGAGATAAGTTCCAATCAGGGGCTTGTTCGATATTCTTAGCAAAACGACCGTGTTTCAAGTAGGCTGGGAACCAGTTGATGTGCTCGTTTTCCTCAAGCATCATTTGCTTCTGGCCGTCGATGTCGAAGAACCAAGACGGAAAGGCGCGGTACATGATGCGCTCTTTGCTTCTTGGGTTGAAGGGATATTCGTGCTGGATATATTCAATCTTGTAAATAATTCCCCTTTCTTCGAGACATTTCGCAATGAACTTATTAGCGGCCCAAATCTGGATGCCGTGCTCGTCAGTATCTCTTACTCCGAGGTCGTGGAGCCTGTCGGCATATTCCTCGATATAGTAACCGTTCTCATCGAGGACATCAATGAAGCCGATACTCTCGACGGGTCCTGCCGCCGCATTTTCTCCCACCTCGCGACCGCGCTCGGCGGGGGTCCCCCAAGCGTCGTCACCCGTCGATGTATTGTACCTCTTATATAGTTCATAATCATCTTCGCCGTAAGCGGGAGCAATATGAACAATGCCGGTGCCTTCGTCGCTACCCACGAAATCAGCGGCGAAAACTTGACAAATGGTGCCGTCTAGACTTTCGTATTGAAGACCGACGAGGCCTGAGCCTTTAATATATTCGACGGGTCCTGCCGCGCTTTTCCTTCCCGCAGCTCCATCCTCTGGGTGCTCTGCGGGATCTCTCCCAAGCGCGTCACCCGTCGTGTTTATTAATTCATATCGAGTATCGCCAAAGACTTGTTTTACACGAGATTCGGCAACAATATACATATCGTCACCAACTTTGATTTTTACATAGTCCATGTCTGGGTTCACGGCGAGAGCGCGGTTTGCCATAAGAGTCCAAGGCGTAGTAGTCCAGGCAAGTAAATAAAAGTCCGAATCTTTTATCTTGAATTTGACATAGGCGCTGGGGTCGGTGACGGTCTGATAAGCGTCGTTATCCATGGTGACTTCAGCTTTGCTAACAGGCGTAGCAAATTTGGTGTCGTACATGAGGACTTTGCGACCTTCGTAGATTTTACCAGCTTCATATAATTGCTTAAAAGCCCACCAAACAGACTCCATAAAATCTTTATTCATGGTACGATAGCAGTTATCAAAATCAACCCAGCGACCGATACGGTCAATGGTGCTACGCCATGTTTCGGAATTAGCGACCATGGATTCGCGAGCCTTGATAATATAGTCTTCTAGCGACCATTTAGTGCCAATGTCGCGACGGTCTGTAATGCCGAGCTGCTTCTCGACGAAATTCTCAGCCGGAAGACCGTGGCAATCCCAGCCCCATCTTCTTTCCACGCGATAGCCATTCATGGTCCAGTAGCGCGGAACGGCGTCTTTTACGATAGAGCTAAGCAAAGTGCCATGATGAGGCATACCAGTAATAAACGGAGGGCCGTCATAGAAAACGTAAGATTTATCAATTGGACGATTTTCTACTGATTTTTCAAAAGTATTGTTTTTCTTCCACCACTCAACGAGGGCTTTTTCATATTCAATAGCCTTGCGGCGTTCTCCAGCTCTATATTTCATAAGATATATTATAACATATCTTCACCTAATCGCTAAAGTAAAAACACCGCGCTCTTTTTGCGCGGTGTTTTGTTGACAACTAAATTATTAGTGCCTGGATTGCTTCTGGCGTTTGAAAAGATAGAAGAAAGAACAGAGAGAGACGGTGGTGCCGGCGATAATGGCGGTTAATATTGTCGTGACATTGCCATTGCTTTCCGAAGTGGAAGACCCCGTGTCCGGTGATTTTGGCAATTCTTCTTTTATTGCGCCAACTGTACTGAGCTCTCCTAGTTCAGTATCATAGCAAACATCGCCACCAAAGCCTTTTTCTGCTTCACCTTCATAATCGCTACAGTCCAGCACTGCCTGTGTGGCAGTAAAGAACACCCAATCGGATTCTGGCGAAACACGATAGAACAGACCATAGGCATTATCTACGGCCAAGCCGGTCCATTGGTATGGTGAATATGTACTATTGTGCACTTCTGGTAGGTCAGATTGTTCGTAATTATAGCCAGAGTATGGTAACCTTGGGTAAGCTCCGGTCTTTTCATAATATGCATTGCCAATTGAGTTTACAAATGCAGTCCATTCGTCATTCATGGACCACCAGTCGATGTGGCCACATGAATAATCTGAGGAGTAATAATTAGAAGAAGGTCCTCCTCCCGACATACTATTAACTTGAATGGAACACACTATGCCAGTAGTGCCATTAATATATTCTTTTCCACCTAGATAAGTTGGTGAGTCTTGATAAAGCCAAAAACCATTATCTCTTAAGTAATCGACAATAGCCCCCGTAACGGATTGCGCAAATTCAAAGATGCCGTTATTCAAATCCGCTGAATCATCTTTAGTGTAGGCATATTTTACATAATTAACTGCACTTTTATTTAGATGGATGTAGGCTGGTACCGTACCTGGTCTATACATTGGGGAGTATTGCCAATTGTCTTCGCCTAGAACCATTTCATCCCCAACCGTATTGTATGTTTCTATGGAAAAATCATAATTATAGCCGGTCGGAGGGGTTGCACCATCAAGAAGCGGTTGCACTGTATTTTCAATGCCTTCCATTACTGTAAGAACTGCGTCTTCCTCTGGAGTGAGAGTGTCGGCATATGTATTTTGTATTGGCGCCAGAATGCCTAGCGCAGTAGAGCAGAGCAAAGCTCCGGTTGCTAAACAATAGTTTTGCTTTTTCATAGTTTTTCCTTTCATTATGTGTATAACCTTTATGCTTTTATATTGCCCCCCCCCCCCCCCGAGATTGTCACGCGGAAAATTTGAATTGTGGAAAAGTTTTCCACAGGCGGTGTGGAATTGGATTTTTTTGGGGGGTTGATGCAGCCGTGGACTACTTATCTGAGTGGACGTCCAATTGAGTGTAGGGGACGGAAATTTTGTGCGATTCGAGGGTTTTGATGATAGTACCGAGAGAATCGCGGCGGACTCGTAATTTGCTCATTGGGTCACAGGTAATAGCTATTTGATAATTGATGGACGAGTTGGTGATGTCGGTAATTCCTTGATAATCGGCAGAAGTGACATCTTGGCTGTTGCGAATCTTTTTGATGATTTCTTGCATGACAGATTCGGCTTCGTCCGTTTTTAGTTTAATTGATAGTGGGACGGGAATATAAATATAGTTAGAGACGAGTTCAATCTGATCAATATTGCGATTAGCGATAGAAACAATGTTCATACTATTGATATCTTGTAACTTGGTGGTGCGCAAGCTAATTGATAGGACCTGGCCAACATTGTCGCCGTATTTCACGACATCGCCTATATTATAATAGTCGTCAGAAATGAGATCAAAACCACGAATGATATCCTTTAAGGCATCTTGAAGCGCAAAACCAACTACGATGGACACGATGCCGACGCCAGCCAGCATAGAAGTAACATTGACGCCAAAAATTTGTAAAATCATTAAAATAGCAATAATGCCGATGGTGTAACCAACAATACTTTTTAGCATGCGAATGAAGGTTTTGTTTTTCTTATTGTTTAGGATTTTGGAATTTTTTTGTTCTTTTTTATTTAAGAATCTTGCAATAATCCGATAAATAATAAGACTAATCAGAATAACAACTAATGACCAAAAAACACGTTGAATCCATATATTATTAAAAATATCCCCAATTAGTTTCATTTGCCTTCCCTTTTACATAACATAATTTAATACTTCATCAATAAGTGGTAAGCTGCTACCGCGCCACATATTGCGGACTCCTCCTTCGTTATCAAGTGCCAAGAAAGTTGGATATTCCACCACATCGTATGCTTCGCAAAAACTGATATTCTCATCTGGATTCATGGTTTCGAGTTCGCGGCCAGTTTGGCGGCGAAAATTCTCTAGCCACTCGTTGACACTGCGTGAATAGTCTTCATTATCCCTATAGATACAAATGATTCTCATTGATTTTTTTCTTTCTGTTCTTTTAAAATGTTTTCAAAATCTTCGAGAGTTTTAAATTCACGAAAGACACTAGCGAAACGAACATAGGCAACTTCGTTGACTTCGGCGAGTACATCTAAAACTGCTTCACCGATTTGCTTGGAAGTAATTTGATCAGTATTGTAAGAATATAGAATATCGGTGGCGCGGGTGACGACGTCTTCAATTTCTAGTTCGGAATTGAAAAACTTGCCGACGCTGCGTTTGACCGCTAGCAGAAGTTTATCTCGATCGTATATTTCTTTGTTACCACTACGCTTGGACACAGTAAGTGGCGGTAACTCGATGCGTTCATAGGTAGTAAAGCGACGACCATCAGTAGATTCACGACGACGACGAATCATGGTACCATCAACAGATTCGCGGCTTTCAAGAACTTTGCTGTCGCCGATGCGAAATTTACGATCCATTCCCACTCCTTTCTGCTAATTTTTTCGTTTCTTGCCCCTTAAGCGTTCGCGGAGTGAAGGCGGGACATCCATGTCATCTTCTGGCGCTGGCGCAGCCGGTTCTGGTTCCGGCTCGCTTTTGATGGAGTCCCACATGTTAGATTTATTTTCAACGGCGAAATCCTTAGCTTCAGTAGTAGGCTTAGTGTCCTTAACTGGTTCAGGCTCTTCGGTTGGCTCTGGCTCATTGTAGTAATCGGAATCGAAGCCAGTAGCAACCACAGTAACAATGATTTCATCTTCAAGTTCTGGACGGATAGATGCACCGAAAATAATGTTCGCATCGGGCGATACGGCGCCAGTAATGACTTCAGCGGCTTCTTGAACTTCACTCATGGACATATCGTAGCCACCAGCGACGGAGAATAACACGCCACGGGCACCTTCAATCTTTACTTCAATGAGCGGTGACTCAACAGCTTGTTGAGCAGCGAGGACAGCTCGATTTTCGCCAGAAGCGCGACCGATACCCATGAGCGCGGAACCAGCGTTTTTCATGATGGCTTTAACATCGGCGAAGTCTAGGTTGATTAGTGAGTGCTCGGTGATAAGCTCGGAAATGCCTTGGACACCTTGACGCAGAACATCATCGGCGATTTTAAAAGTTTCGATAAGAGGAGTGCGAGGATCGATAGTCTGCAAAAGTCTATCGTTCGGGATGGTGATAAGCGCATCAACTTGACGAGATAACTTATCAATAGCTAGGTCAGCATTAGCACGACGACGAGCACCTTCAAAAGTGAACGGTTTGGTAGCGACACCTACAGTCAAAATATCCTTTTTGCGTGACTCTTCGGCAACTACTGGGCCAGCACCGGAACCGGTACCACCACCAGCACCTAGGGTGATGAAAACCATATCAGCACCATCAAGAGCCTTATCAATAGCTTCCCTTCCCTCTTCGGCGGCTTCACGACCTTTTTCTGGGTCACCACCGGCGCCAAGACCTTTACCGATGTGAACTTTCGTATCGGCGGTAGAGTGGTGCAAAGCCTGAGCGTCAGTATTGATGGCAACAAATTCTACACCTGATAAGCCTACTTCTTTCATTCTTTCAACGGCAGAGCCACCGGCGCCACCAACGCCAATTACTTTAATGCTTGCTTTACTTTCCACCTCTGTCGGTTTAATTTCTGGCATAATATATCCTCGCTTTATATAATATATAATATACTCCTAAAAAAGTGGAAAATCAAGGGTGTTTGATAATGATACTAGAATTTACTAAAAATCTTTTTAAAGAAGTTGGGCGACTTGGATGACTTGGCGGATTTTTTGGATTTTTTATTGGCAGTCGGGATATGGTCAAGTTGTTCGGCAGCGAGCTTAGCAAGACCGACGGCAACGGCATATTCTGGCTTTTCAATAGCCTCACAAACACCGCCTAGATTCTGTGGAACGCCAATTTTAACGGCGGCTTCTAGAATCTGTTTAGCAAAAGTGTCAATATCTCGCATTTTGGCGCCACCACCAGTCAAGATTATGCCTTCAGGTAAGCGTTGGTCGTAGTGGGCATTCTTGATTTTCTTGCGGACTTCAGTAAAAATTTCTTCGAGGCGAGCCTCAACGACTTCCTCAACTTCTTTGCGGTCAAAAGCGCGCTCATTTTTGCCTTCTTTGCCAATTTTGATGACTGGGTTTTTATCGGAGTGGAAAATGCCAGTGACGAAGCGAGTTTTGATCTCTTCAGCCATACCTGGATCAATAGCGAGAACAATGGCGAGGTCATTGGTAATGTGATTTGAACCAGCTGGCACAACACCGACATATTGCAGATCGCCTTCCTCATAGATAGCTACGGACGTTGTGGAGGCGCCCATGTCTATAACGGCGACACCGTTTTCTTTTTGGCGCTCGGTAAGTACGGCTTTGGCCGCTGCGACGGCGCTAGGAATGAGGCGGTCAGCTTTAACGTCGGCGGCGAGAGTAGCTTTTTTCAAATTTTCACAATTTGGAGTTAGCGCAGAAATAACATTAGCGCGCATTTCGAGCCTAGCACCAGACATGCCGAGAGGGTCTTTGATCCCCCCTTGGCCATCCAGAGCGTATTCAAGCGGAACAACATCCAGAACGTCGCGGTTGGCCGGAATACGACCAGAAACAGCAACGCTTTCAACGCGGTCAAGATCAGTTTCATTGATTTCGTGCTCAACAGTACCGACAGCAATCATACCTTCGGTGCGAGTAGACAAGATTTGTGAGCCATTGATAGATACAAAAGCAGAATGTATTTCGTAACCGCTCATGCGCTCAGCCTCAGCGAGCATACGATCTATTGACTCAGCGGGTCCAGTGAGATTCGCGGGGATACCTTTGCGCATGCCGGCAGACTTACCCTCATTGTAGCCGACGATGGCTATGCCGCCGTCTTTGTTTACAGTAGCGACAACGGCACGGACATTTTCCGTACCTAAATCTAAGCCCGTAACGAAACGTTTATCGTTATCCATAAGTTTATTATAGCATAAAGTTATTGGTAAAAACAAGTTTTGTTAGTCTGGCAGAGTGAGGACTTCGTAACCATCTTTCGTCACGAGAACCGTATGTTCACAATGACAGCCGATAGAACCATCCTTCATCTTAACGGTCCAGTTGTCATTTTTATCACAATAATTAGCTGGTTTGCCGAGGCAAGACATTGGTTCAATACAAATAGTGTCACCTTCGATGAGTTTGTAACCGTGACCTTTCTTACCGTAGTTGGCGACTTCGGGGGCATCGTGCATTTCCTCGTCAATACCGTGACCGACGTAATTTTCAATAACGCCGAGGTGGCCTTTGCGCAGAACTTGTTCAACGGCATGACCGATGGTACCAATAGCGACGCCTGGTTTAACTTGTTCTATTCCCTCCCACATAGACGACTCAGTAACACTAATCATTTTCTTAATAGCGGGTGAGCCTTCGCCGCCGACCAACATGGTAAAAGCAGAGTCAGTGAAATAGCCTTTGTAATAAATATCCAAATCAAAACTGACTTTATCACCGATTTCTAATGGTTCATCTTTTGGTGCACCATGGACTAATTCGTCATTAACCGAAATGCAAATGGCGCCCGGAAATGACTCATCTAACATATCATAAGCGACTTTGGCACCGCGTTTTACGATTTGTTCGCGCACCCAAGCGTCAATTTGTTTGCCAGTCATGCCTGGTTTTACATAATCTTTTAGATCTTTTAAGAGATTGCCAAGGATTTTGCCGCCTTCACGCATAGCGGTAATCTTTTCTTGCATCTTTTCATTGGTGGAATTGCTATAGTTCAGCATGTTATTCTCCGTAACTTTTCTCTATCTCTTCGCCATTGACGTCATTCTTCTGTTCAGTGGCGGTAGGGACAAATTCTTTGACTACTTCTACCAAGCGATCGGTGACCTCTTCAATGGGGCCGACGCCATCAATGTGAACAACTGGGATGTTGTTAGCTTCTAAAAGTGGTAAGATAGAGTGAATGTTTTGCTCAAATATTTCGAAGCGGCGTTCGATACTAGCACGTTCTTTATCATCGTCGCGGCCGCGCAAGGAAAGACGATTGTAAAGTTCTTCCTTGGGGACTTCCAAGACGATAGCACCATCTACATCGTCAGCCATGTGTGTCATAAGCCACTCAGCTTGATATTTAGTGCGGGGATAACCGTCCAAAATGATGTCAAATCCTTCTGCTTCAGATTTTTGAATTTGCTTAGTCATTAAACGAATTACGTCGTCATCTGGAATGAGACCGCCAGCATTAGTAATATCGTCATACTCACCAGTGTCGCGAATGGCTTGGCCGACCGATAATGTACGCCACCCGAAAATCTCCGATAAGGCCTTACCTTGCGTGCCTTTACCTGAACCTGCTAAACCAAATAAAATAATCATAATACTCCTTTTCTTGATTATATCATACAAAAATCTCCCCTTTGGGGGAGATTTTGTTATTATTTCAAGCCTAGCTTGATGCGTTCGGTCTTTTCGGCCTTGCGGGCTTCGCGGATGATAGCCTTAAGACGGCGTTCGCGCTTAGAAATTGGCTTGCTAAAACGCATCTGCGACTTCTTAAGAGGCATCATACCACTCTGAAGAACCTTGCGGTTGAAACGACGAATGATGTTCTCGTTCGCCTCACCTTGATCTTTTCTAGTAACTTTAATAGCCATACTGTGAGTAATTATAGCATAGGGAAAGAAAAAAAACAAGATAGTGATAGACAGGTCGAGACCACGATTTAAATAAAAATATAAGGCCTTTGGCCTTTTATTTTATTTAATGGCGGATCCGACGAGACTCGAACTCGCGACCTCTGCCGTGACAGGGCAGCGCTCTAACCAACTGAGCTACGAATCCACTCAATATGATTATTATAACGCACTTTTGAAATAAAAGCAAGAATTACATACCTGGAATTTGGAAAGAACTAGGATTGTTCATGGGCTGGCTAGGGTTTTGCCCTGGCATAGATGATTGTGCAATAAACGGGTTGGCGTTTTGCATTGGTTGTGCGGTCGGCATATTTGGCATACCGGCCATACCTGGGGTTTGGCCTCCCATTGGATTGTTCAAGAATGGATTTGCCGGGCGAGGCATGGAATTTGCTTGAGCTGGCATAGGGCTAGTTGGAGGCATTGTAGGCATGGACGGTGACATAGGTGACATAGGATTCATTGAAGAACCAGAGCTAGCCATAGAAGATGAACCGTTCATTGGTGATACTGGGCCGTTCATTGGTGAATTAAAATCAACTGGTGGAGTAGGGGGTGGTGGCAAAATCTCATCACCTGGAAGTGGCATATAATTCATGTCTGGGATATTGTTGGCTTCTGGCGCGGAAGCAACTTGTGGCGCGAAAGAAGCGGCTGGATTCGGGTTGGTTGGCGCATTAAAATCAGCAGACGGAGCAACTATTTTCTCTGGCTTATTACTGAGGAAATCGCTGGCTGGGGTTGGTTCTGTTTTTTCTTCCCCACCATCGTTTTCGTCGTCCGAGCCAAATGGACCAACTATACCGTCACCTTCATCTTCCTTCTCTTCAGTGCCATCACTTAGCGATTCAGGAGCATCGGATGAAGATTCTTCGGCCGATTCAGATGATGGCGGCGCTACAACTGGACCATTAAATTCGGATTTCTTGATTATTCTGGGTGGTTCTGGCCGGGCTGTATTAACTTCAAGACTGAACGATTTCTTTTCTTGTTCTGGCACAACTTCGGCGCCAGCGGTAGAGAGGGTGGCTTGAGTTTCCTCAAGATTTTCCGTGAGTTCTTCATCTTCATTTTCTGAATCATCAATTGGACCAGTTTGATCGGAAGAGTCTTTGTCGGAATATTTTTCGGATTCATTGTCACTCGATATATCTGGTTCACTAAAATTATCTGGCTCTTCTGACTCCTCAAATCTTTCTGATTCATCCAATTCCTCGACGTGATCGTGACGAATGTCGAGCGAGGTTGGATCAGTATCTTCCGGTGGAAGTGTTGGGACAGCAACAGAGTCGTGAGTTAATTTCCTGACCTGAGGGCGCATTGTGTTTTCGTTATCGCCGTCGGTGGCGGAAGCGATATTCTTAGCAATGAGTTGCTGATCAGCACCGGAGCCAATGAGGAAAGAGGCGATCTCCATTGAGTGTGAAGTGGTGCTGGCATTTGCGAAGCGATCAGTTGCCGCCACGATACCAGTGAGCAAGGCTGTGGCTTCAGGCTTTTCAATTTGACCAATGCTGAATAATAATTCTGTGACAAGTTCGGAGACTGAGCTAGCTTTCGTGTCACTCCATTCAATCTCACCGAGTTTACCTGGCTTGCTAGTGGTGATGTTAACGATGGTGGCGTCATGCATGATACGACCGTGTTCACGAAGGGCGGAGTCCAAATCAACACCGTTTGCTACGTCGAGTGCAATGACGAGATCCACGTTAAAGTCGCCGTAAGTGAACTCCAGATCGTCTTCTGAAATACGAGAGCGGTACGGAGTGATGAAGATTTTGACAAAATCACCGTCTATTTTGTAGCGAAGATGGTCGGCTTTATCCTTATTGATGGCGATTACAAAATCTTGCAAGGCGTCGGGTTGAGTTTCAAACGTATTTTCTGGTTTTAAAAAATTGAGGGCGTCAGGAGTTTCGCCAGAGTAGATTGCCGTGACACGCTTCCCTAACCGGTCAAGACTTAGTGAAAGGCCAATAGCCGTAGCAAGCTCATCCACTGACGGATCAGATGACAAAGCAACCAAAATGTTATTAGCGTCGTCAATTTTGCCGATTATGTCGTTAATCATAGCAAGATGTTCTTGGCTAACTTCGGGAGCTCTACTGATAATAGTTTTATGAGAAGAGTCGGACTTTGTATCGGTATCAGAATCTGGGCTGTCCACCACAACCTCGTCATCGTTTTCCTCGCTCGGAATCATTGGTGCTTGTGCACCATATTCACTGAGATCATCTGATGGTGTTATTGTATCTGTGTCTGACATTATCACCTTTCATCTTTTATATTAGCATAAGCCCAAAAAAGTATCAAGGCATTTAGAATAGTTAAAACTAATTACTCTTTACTTTTGGGAGAAAATGGGGTATAATGGGTGAAAGTTTTAATTTTTAATGTAATAGGAAGAAAATGCCAATAATTAAATCTGCCAAGAAGGCGGCTCGCCAAGCGGAAAAGCGCACAGAGCACAATGTAGAAATCAAGAAAGATATTAAAGCTGCGGTGAAGGCTTTTAAAGCTAACCCAAGTGCAAAGACTCTATCAGCCGCACAATCCGAATATGATAAAGCCGTAAAGAAAGATTTACTTAAAAAGAATACCGCTTCACGTCGCAAAGCGAATCTTCATGCGTTCGCTAAGAAGGCTGGTGTTAAACTAGCATAGGTTTGAATAAAAGTCGGCAAGTGATTGCCGATTTTTGTTGCGTTGCTAGATTGATGGCATTTCTAGTAAAAAAGACTCAATAAGCAACCATGGGTTGATTTTTGTGGATTTAAGTTTGAGGTCTAATGCGGCGAGAGCTTTGAGAGTGCCGCGTTCTTTAATTCCCTGATGGGCCGCATAATCTTTGAGTACGACAGAAGCAAGAGCACCGAAGAAAAGCATCGGATCGGAAGTAGGTTCAATTTCACGAAGCATCTGAACAGCCTTCTGACCGTTGCGTTTGGCGGTACGACAAATGTCGAATGAATAAAATTGGCTACGCTCTTCTGGGAGTTTAAACTCCTTGAATTCAAGCTTGTCTTTGAGAGCTTTATATATGGTGGAGCGTTTATCTAACTTAGTTTCTAGCATAATAATGGTGTGAGGCGTATCGATATAAGTAGCGAGTTGCTCATAAATCATTTTATTAGCCGTGAAATCGCGGATGAGAATGTGGCGGTCGGCGGCAAGAAGTGAAGTGCCATAAAAAATGTTGGGCAAATCGGATAATGTAAGTGAATCGCCATCAAAAATTTCGTGGTCCTGACCGAGCAAACGGTTAATTTCCTGCCCAGCCTTTACACGATCATCGCCGTAGAAAATTTTAATCATTTAAGCTCCTGGCAATGAGGGCAGAGATGCGTACCGCGACCAGCGACTTTAGTTTTGATTATGATAGTGCCACAACGCGGGCAAGGTTGACCGTCCTTGTGGAAAACTTGTGCAAAAAGTTTTAAGTAGTCTCCTTTGGTGCCGTCGGCTTTGACGTAGGTAGCCATGGTGGAGCCACCGGACTCGATAGATTTGTCCATGACTTTTTGGGCGGACTCAAGAAGCGTCACGGTTTCTTCCCTAGTGATAGTGGAACATCGACGTTCGGGGTGAATACGGCTCGCAAAAAGGGCTTCGTCAGCGTAAATGTTGCCGAGGCCGCAGATGATGGTCTGGTCTAAAATAGTTGGCTTGATGCAAGAATTCTTGTGGTGTTGCAATTTATCGTATAATTCTTCGGCGGTCATGACCCAAGGTTCTTTGGCTAGCTTCTGGATGAAAGCATCATGCTCTACATCTTTTGTCGGAATGACCTTAATGAAACCAAATTTGCGCTGGTCATTAAAATAGAGAGTGCCGTTGCTACCGAATTCCAAAATGACGCGAGTCTGCTTATTAGGCAGATGAGCGGTAAAATTGTCACTTGGATGGCCGGCGGCATAACGCAATTGATTTGCGGCGCCATCGTAAATTAACTGACCAGTCATGCGAAGATGAATCATGAGAGAATGACCATCATCAAAATCGATAACAAGGGCTTTACCGAAACGGCGAATATCTATTACTGTACCTGTAATGGGCGCTCCGATGAAAGATTTGTCACATAAAATCGTGGTCTTGGTCAGTTTCTTTTTCATAATAAACTGGCTGAGACCACGACGAATTGTTTCTACCTCTGGTAACTCTGGCATAGCACCATTATATCATACTAGTGGGCGTAGGCGATGTTTTGCTGCATGGCCTGCGTTTCAAGTGCGACTAGGCGTTCGGCGTCGTCAATGGCGGAATTTACGGAATGTTTGACGCGAGCGTGCTCTTCGGCTTTCTTAGCATCATTCCAACGGTCCAATGTACCGACGAGATAACCTGTAATGCGGCGTAGGCGCTCAAATTTACCTTCGTCAAAGTATTCGGCATATTCGTTGAAATATTCCTTGGCTGCGGATTCGTCTTTTTTCTCGGCGATGAGATTGGTGCCGACTTCTACCAAGCAAGAAACGTGCATGGTTTCGTATTGCTCATAATTTTCAAGAGCGGCTTTGGCCTCGGCTTCGGAAATTTTAGCATAACGATTAAGTGATTTCACATAACGCTTAATATCGAAATTTGTAGCGTCGTTAGGATTCTTGTAGATGATTTTCTTCATGGTTTATCTTTCTGCCCGATGGGCGTTGGTTATTGTTTAAGCATTACCTGAAATCTATTATAGACGCTAAATGTGGGGTGTCAAGTGGGTTTTTGACGCTAAATGTGGAGAAGTTGTGGAAAAGTGCAAGCAACCTGTGATTTTATAATTCGCCCCAATTATGGCCGATAGTAACATCCACGGCGAGTTTAATGGATAGTTCTGGGGCAACGGATTCCATTTTGGATTTTAAAATATCGGCAACTTTGTTTGCTAAAGATTCATCACATTCAACAATAAGAGAATCGTGAACCTGCATGATGAGATTAGCGCCGTCTGGTAAAGTCTTGCTGACAGCAATCATGGCGCGCTTCATAAGGTCGGCTTCAGTACCTTGAATTGGCATATTCTGAGCGGCACGTTCAGCGGCTTGGCGAATGATGAAATTGCTGGATTTAACGTCTGGTGTTGGACGACGACGACCGTAATAAGTTTCAACAAAACCTTGTTCCCTGGCCTGCTGAAGAATCTCGTCGAGTTTCTGTTTGATAGGCGCGCGAAGTCTGAAATAATTATCAATGAACGCTTTGGCTTCACCAATTGGCATATGGGCAGCATCGGCAAGACCTTTGACACTCATACCATAAAGGATGCCGAAGTTAACGACCTTGGCGGCACGACGCTGATCCTTGGTGACTTCATCAAATGGGACATGGAAAGCCTCGGAGGCGGTTTTGGTATGAATATCTATATCGTTGTTAAAATCATCAATGAGGGATTGGTCACTGCTGAGAATAGCGGCGAGACGAAGCTCAAATTGTGAATAATCGGCCGAGACAAGGACTTTACCTTTCGGTGCGATGAATCCGGTGCGGATGCGTTTGCCTTCTTCGGTGCGAACGGGGATGTTCTGGAGATTGGGATCTTTAGAGCTGAGACGACCAGTGGCGGTAACGTTCTGAGTGAAAGTGGTATGGATGCGGTTGTTTTGGTCGGCAAGATCCGGCATGGGAATGATATAGGTAGAAAGAAGTTTGGCAGCTTCACGATATTCAGTGAGTTTTGCGATAATTGGATGTAAGTCTTTTAGCTTATCCAACTCTTTGGCACCGGTAGAATAACCACGGGAAGTCTTTTTGATGCCATTGGTGGGAAGTTGCAACCTGGTAAAAAGAATGTCGGAAAGCTGAATCGGTGAATTGACATTAAACTCGGTGCCGGCGAGTGTATAAATATCTTGCTCTAAACGGCCTACTTCCGCCGTATACTCCTGACGTAAGTTTGCAAAATATGCACGGTCAATTAACATGCCCTTCTCTTCCATTTTGTAAAGCACTGGAATGAGTGGTAAATCATATTCTGTGTATATGTTATATAGTCGTGGGAATCGCTGAAGTTCGGCAAATTGGCGATTATATTCTTCTTCTGGCACAATGAGCTGAGGATCCTCGCGAGAAAGTGGGTTAAGCAAAAAGGCGGCTTGACCGAGATCCCAGAAAGATTTGGTTCCACTTAGAATTTGCTCGGCGATTTTCTTGTCGTTATGCATCAAGGATTTGATGTCGTAAGAAATAATAGATGGAGCGGGCGAGGTCCTGTCCGGCATATCTTTTCGGGGACGAACTTTCTCGCCTTCGGTGTTGGACACCTCGCCGGATTGATTGTCATTTTCTTTTTCAATTTTACGAATGAGGGAGTTGAACTGAAGTTTCTTGAGACCAGCGATGACTTGGTCGTGATTAAAATGAAAATCGGGAATTTCGGCAAGATTAAGTGGAGCATCAAACATAATTTTAGCGAGAGCTTTCGAAAGATAGGCGCTGTCTTTGCCTGCTTCGAGTTTAGTTTTAGTGGAGCCAGTAATATCAGGAAGATGTTCATAGATGCCATCTAAAGTGTCGTATTGATTAAGTAATTTTACAGCGGTTTTCTCCCCAATGCCGGGAACGCCTGGAATATTGTCAGATGAATCGCCTTTTAATGATTTAAGATCTAAGAATTGGTCTTTTTTGATACCGTATTTTGCTTCAAGCTCAGAAACATTGATTTTTTCGATATTGGTGAAACCTTTGAGGATGCGCCACATGTGAGTGTTGTTATCTACGATTTGGAGCATATCAAGATCGCTTGAGATAATATATGTTTCGTAATCACCCGCCTCGTCGGCTTCGTGACCTAGAGTCCCAATGATGTCGTCGGCCTCGTAATTATCTAGCTCTATAAATGTCCAGCCGAGATTTTTCACAAGCTCCTGCAAAAGTGGAATTTGGGCATAAAAATCATCGCCAGGCTTGATGCGACCGGCTTTATAATCAGCATAGAGAGCACGACGCTTAGAGGTGGAAGTTTTAGAGTCCCAAGCTACGACGACTTTAGTAGGACTTAATTTTTTAACGATTTCCATGGCTATGGCAGCAAAACCATAAACGCCACCAGTAGGTGTACCGTCGGCAAGGCTAAGAGCGCCCATGGCGTAGTAACCGCGATAGAAAACTGATTTGCCATCGATGAGTACGAGTCGCTTCATGCTATAACCTTATATATTCGCGACCGATTTTGTTGCGGACTAGCTTCTTGATAACGGCAAGAACTTTTGGCTTGTTTGAGCAGGCACCGAGTTCGCAAATTTCGATAGTGTCGTTTTCGTCTAGGGATAGGTTGGAAGTGCTGATATTGTCGTAAATCATGATGGAGCGGTTTATTTTGCCATCATCTTCACTTTCGTCCTCGACGAAAATCTTGCCATCATAAATATAGTAAGTAGTGGCAATACGACTACCATCTAGATAATCATCCTTAACGGCAAATTTGTAACCGTCTGGAACTGTTATAGAGGATACGTCGGTATTAATAATGTGAAAGAAGCCATACATCAAAGCCCCAATGGCAATGGCACCGATACCCCAAAGAGTATAGCGCATCCAATTACCCTTCTTGTAAGCAACATTACTGAGGTTGGCAATATCCGTCAAAACTCAATCTCCTTTAAAATATCGTCCAAGCGTGCGTTGGCTTCGTCAATAGTGCCATTGTTTAAAATATAATAATCAGCGGCGGCAATGGGGCCACCTTTTTCAAGATTTTCAATCTCGCTGCGGTCGCGTTCGCGAATTGCCACAGCATCAAAGGAACGCCCTGGTCGTTTAGACACGCGATCATATCTTAACTTCTTGTCGGTAACAAGAGCAATAAATGTGATAACAGTGGGAAATTCGTGTTTTAAAGTTTTATACTCAGTCCAAGAATAAACACCATCCAGCACAATGCGCTTCTGGCCAGCACTGATGAGATCTTTCGTTTCAGCAATAACTTGGCGTACCACCCAATCTTTGCCTTCTTTTTCTCGGATTTCTTCGCGGAATTTTTTTTCTGATTCTCCATCCGCAGTGCGTTCAATTCCCCGTTTCTCCATTTCTTTGTAAATCAT
>JAZUND010000021.1:0-11412 GCA_045603965.1 Candidatus Nanosyncoccus sp.
CAGCTGGCGCAACGGTTGCCGGGAAATGATAATCCTGGAATTCAAATTACGCCAGTCGTAATAAATCCAGCTGAATATATCTATGTAGGCGAGTGGGGAATCAAAATTAAGAAGCCTGATGATTGGCGTAATATTATACGGCAGTATTCGTTCTTCAATGATTATCCGCAAGCTGTGGATGTATTGGAAATTATTGAAAATCCAGAAGTGCCAACGTCGCATGCTTTAGTTGTAAATGAAGGTAATGTAACTTGCGAAAGTGTGATGGTAAATTATGATGCGTGTTTTGTGTTGGGCGAAAATACATACATTGTAACTGATTTGCCAGCAGCCGATGTGGGAGGTGTGACGGAAGCGTTTAGAAGTTTTGTGTTGGATACAAGTAATTATTTAATGATATAGAAAGGAAAGAAATGGATCCAAATAATATGGCGGGAATGCCTGGAACGCAGAATACGAATTTTAATGGAGCTCCAAATGCTGTGCCCGGTGTGGCGCCACAAAGAAGTGATGCTGCAATTGAGATGCAGGCGGCGATTGTGGCGGATCAAATTGCGAACCCAGCTGAAAAACAACCACAAGAAAATCCAATGGCGGCTGTGGCTCCGGTGAAGCCAAAAGGTGGCAAGAGTTCGTTGATTGCGGTAGTCTTGTTTGCCGTGATTGCAGCGGCTGGAGTAGGGTTTGGCGTATGGATGATGATGGATGGTAGCAATAAGGAAACCGAATACAACAAAACAATTGATGGTTTGAAAAAACAAAACAGTGATTTGTTGGATCAGGTAGCAGAGCTTAATGAACAGATAAATGCCTTGAAAGCAGCCGCTAATAATAGCAATAATAGTGGTGGTGGCAGTATAACACCGACTCCAGTGGAGCCAACACCGATTGTGAAGGTGACTGCAGATGTGGTGGACGGAGTTTTCATGGTAAAGGACGAGAATGGGGATTTGCTTGCACAAGACGATGCGAGAAGCGTAAATGAGATTGTGTCTTGTGAAACAGATTCTACTACTGGGTCTTTGAAATGTGTGGTAGCAACTTCGGAAGGACGTGGTGAATATAATTATGATGCGCAGAATAAAACGCTAAATTTTATTTTGTATCAAGATGATGAACAACAATAATAATTAAAAAATGTTGAAAAAGTCAATTAGCACTCTTGCATTATGAGTGCTAATTTGCTACAATAGGGTTATTATGCAAGAAGAATTTAGTGAAATCATGAATCGGCTATCTGAAAATGCAAGATTTGCGCTTCAGAAGTCTGATTATTATGCGAAACGATACAATAATGGTTACATGGGAACCGAGCATTTGTTGATGGGTATAATGTCGATGGACGTATCGACTGGTGCGAAGATGTTGCGCGAAGCTGGTGCGACAATTGATGATGTAGAGAAGGCTCTCAATAAAGTAGCAGTGGAAGTGCCGGGAAGTGATATGGCGATGATGTCGCTGTCTGAAGCGGTGATTTTGACGCTGAGGATGGCACAGAACTATACGAAAGAGCAAGGATTGACAGTGATTGGAACTGAGCATATATTATACGCGCTTCTTAGTCAGCCTAACTCTCGTGCGTCTTTGATTTTGACTGGTCTTAATGTGGATGCGGATAAAGTCTTGGATGAAATTGAAGCGTTAGTGGAAGAACAAACGAAAGACGAAAAGCTAAAGGCTGAGAAAGCGAAGTATTTAAAAAAATCTCCACTAAAGTTTTTAAATCGTTATGGTAAAGATCTGACCGAAGAAGCAAGGAACGGCAAACTCGATACAGTAATTGGTCGTGAAAATGAGATTGAGCGAGTGATTACAGTGTTGTCTAGGCGGACTAAATCTAATCCGGTGTTAATTGGTGAGGCTGGGGTTGGAAAAACAGCTATCGTGGAAGGTCTTGCGACGAGAATTGTCAAAAATGAAGTACCAGGTGGTCTGATCGGCAAGCATATTTATCAGGTGGATTTGTCGTCGGTGGTGGCAGGAACAAAGTTTCGTGGTGAATTTGAGGAACGGATTAAGGGCATCATTGATGAGGCGACGGGTGATGATTCAATTTTATTATTTATAGACGAGATACATTTACTTTCTGGTGCTGGATCGAGTGAAGGCTCTATGGATGCGGCAAATATATTAAAGCCAGCACTGGCAAGAAACTCGATTAACTTGATTGGTGCAACAACCTTAGATGAATATCGTAAGTCTATTGAAAAAGATAAGGCGCTTAGTCGAAGATTCCAGACTGTGATGGTAGAAGAACCGTCGGCAGCAGTGACACTAAGGATTCTAAAAGGAATTAAAAAACATTATGAGAATCATCATGGGGTGGTGATTCCGGATGAAGCTTTGGAAACGGCAATTACGATGTCACAACGATATATCAATGATAGATTCATGCCGGATAAGGTGATTGATATTATTGATGAAGCGTCGGCAATTGCAAAAGTTGCAGCTGATAAAAAAGGTGGCGGTAAGTATAAGAAAATGAAAATTGAAAAAGCGTCACTTGAAGATAAAATTACCGATGCGGCGGAGAAGGAAGATTACGAAAAGGCTGCAAACTTAAAAACGGAGCTTGCGAAGCTGGAGCAGGAGATAAAAAAGCTAGAGAAATCTGGCGTGAAAGAAACTGAGAATCCGGTGCTAACGGAAGACAATTTGGCGACGGCAGTTTCGCTTAAAACTGGGATTCCGGCGAATAAGGTGCATGGTTCCGAAATGAAGATGCTAATGGAATTAGAAGATCATATTCGTGAATCGATTATCGGACAGGATGAAGCAGTGAAGGCGGTGGCGAAAGCAATCCGACGTGGGCGTAGTGGAATTGCGGATGCAAGACGACCGATTGGCTCGTTCTTGTTCATGGGGCCAACTGGTGTAGGCAAGACGGAATTAGCGCGTGTGATTGCGCGAGAGGTATTTGGCGGCGAAAATGCGTTGGTGAAAATTGACATGAGCGAGTTTGGTGAAAAACATAACGTTTCACGACTCGTGGGTGCTCCGGCGGGATATATTGGTTATGATGATGGTGGTAAATTGACGGAAGCAGTACGAAGGAAACCATATTCAGTAATACTGTTTGATGAAATTGAGAAGGCGCATCCGGATGTGTTTAATTTGCTACTACAAATTTTGGAAGATGGTATATTGACCGATGGGCAGGGTAATAAAGTGAAGTTTAATAATACGATTGTGATTTTAACTTCTAATCTTGGGTCGGCGGATATGTATCGTGAATCGGAGCTCGGTTTTACGGCGAAGACTGCGAAAGATAAGAAAGCGTTAGAAGAAGAATACGAAGAAAACAAATCGTATGCAATGAAAGCGCTGAAAAAAGTCATGCGACCAGAACTGATTAACAGGCTGGATGATATAGAAGTGTTTCATGCTTTGACGCGTAAAGATGTGGAGCGTATCTTTGATAATTTGATAAATGATCTCAAAAAGCGTTTGGCCACGAAAGGAATTGGACTTAAAGTGGATGCGTCTGCGAAGGATTATTTGATTGAAAAAGGTTATGATCCGAAGAACGGTGCAAGGCCACTCCGGCGAAAGATTGAAGATGAAGTGGAGTCGCTATTTGCGGAGGATATTATTGCGGAGAAATTAGTGAAAGGTGATATTCCGACACTGAAATTAATAGATGGGAAATTGGAATTAATAAAAGAATAAAACTTTATAAAGTTTGACAAACTTTATAAAGTTTAGAAAGGAATAAAATGAAAGATTATTTAGTCCCTACGGTGGTAGAAGAAACAAATAAAGGCGAGCGAGCGTACGATATTTATTCACGTCTTTTAAATGATCGAATTGTGTTCTTGGGTGAAGATGTGAATTCTCATACAGCAAACTTGGTGATTGCACAATTACTATATCTTGCGCATGAAGATTCTAAGAAACCAATTAAGTTGTATATTAATTCTCCTGGTGGATCGGTGTACGATGGGCTTGCAATAATTGATACAATGAATTACATTGAGCCTGATGTGGAGACGATTGGAATTGGTTTGCAGGCGTCAATGGGTGCAATGTTACTGTCGTGCGGAGCGAAGGGCAAAAGATTTTGTTTGCCAAATGCAAGAATAATGATTCACCAACCATCTTCGGGGACGGAAGGGAAAATTACTGATCAGGAAATAATGCTGAAAGAAGGTATTTTCCTAAAAAAGCGACTTGCGGAGATTTTTGCAAAGAACACTGGTAAGAGTTTGGCACAAGTGGAAAAGGATATGGATCGCGATAATTGGATGAGTGCGGAAGAGGCAAAAGAATATGGCATTATTGACGAAATAATTGCATAAGCCTATAATATATAGTATGAAAAAGCAAATAGCTATAGTGGCTTTAAGTTCTGTGATTACAGTGTTGTCTGTGGTGGCGATGGTTATGCTTTCAGTTGGGATGTCTGAAACGGTGGAAGAATTGGCGCTTCAGAATGTAGAAGTGACTGCGGATGCGGTTTTGACGGCGGCAAACGTAAATGATACGACGATTGTGTCGGTGCCAGTGATATACTATGATCAGGCTGCAGATGCTTGCGTGGATATGTATGATGCGAGCAGACTTGGCGAGTTGAAAGCTAGGCAGTTTGAATGGAAGAACTGTGGCTATTATGAGGATGGTTTGGAGACGGGTATAGTAGCAGATGAACTTGACGGCCGTTATTTGCCTGTAGCTTTGGGCGGACAGGCGCTTTCTAATCGTGGAGTGGTGGGGGATAATTTTGCGAGATGGTTTAATGCGATTGACGGTGCTAATACCGTATATGATGGTGTGATTAATTTGGTGTATGATGCGGGGCAGGAGACTTTTGAATATGGTAATGATGCGTTTTATCCGCTGAATGGAAATGGCGATATTGCTAAGGATGGTAATAATCATTTATTTACAATGAATCTTGGTGCGCCGTTTAGGGTGCTTAAGAATGGTAAGGAAGAGTTTACCATCATGGCAGATGATGATACTTGGGTTTTTGTGAATGGACGGTTGGTGCTTGATATGGGTGGAATACACGATGCGACTACCGGTGTGTTCCGTGTGAATAAAGAAGGTGAAATATATACTTCGGTGGATGGGATTGACTTTGCATACTCAGGTGTGAAATTGGAAGATGATAGTGCAATTATTCGTGTATTTCATGCGGATCGTGATAGTAAAGACTCGGTGTTTCGGGTGAGATTTGCTGGGATGGCATTAAATATTACCAACACTAGTGCGGCAAAGCGAGACAATGGTGCAGAACTAGCATATGATCCAGCGGATCCGTCATATGTGGCGCCACTAGGTGAAAGTCTAGTGGTTGAGCCTAGCAGTAAAAATACGTTAGCGACTAAAATTATGGTGCAGGTGGCGGCAATTGGTGGCTTGGGTGTTCTGACGATTGTGGCTATTTCCGTGGGGTGGAGATATTTGCGTCGCGGCCGTAATCGGGCAGAATAAGTTTAACTTTTTCACCTTTGTGATTATAAAGTGGAATGTTTAATTCGGATGCTAAAGTATTAACAACAGCGGCGCCGATGCGAAGACCGGTGAAAGAACCTGGTCCAGACATGAAGGTGATTTCTGTGATGTCCGCAAAATCTTTGCCATGAGATTTTAATTTGTCGTGGATGAAACTTAGTAATTTTTCGGCGAGGTCACGGTCGGAATGCCACTCGTAAGTTTCATCGTTAAGACGTAGGATGGTAGTGGGGGTGCTGGTATCTAGATATAATTTCATGATATGGTGACCTTTCTGGTGTCATCGTTATTGTAACTGATAGTAATTTTAGTGCGGTTCTGGGGTAAGATGTCTGAAATGGTATCGGCCCACTCAACGACTACAATATCATTGGGATTAGCGAGATTCTCGGAGAAATCTTCGGACATAAGACCGGGGTCAGAGAGACGGTAAAAGTCGTAGTGGATGAGATTGCCGCCGGTAGGGAGGGCGTATGTTTTGGAAATGGTGAAACTGGGGCTAGTGACAGGCTCTTTAACGCCGAGGCCTTCGGCGAGACCGCGAACGAAAGTAGTTTTGCCTGCACCAACGTCACCGATGAGCTCAATAACTATAGAATTGGACGGGTCTTGTTGGGCTTTTCCTTCCCGCAGCGGGATTCCTTCCAAGTCTGTCGCCCGTCCGATTAAATAATTAGCAAACTCAGCGCCGAAAGCGAGCATTTCTTGTTCTGAAGCGATATTCATTGTATAATTATAACATGAATTTATATATCTCTGGTATTTCGGGGACGGGAATGGGACCGCTAGCATTGATGGCGAAAGCGGCGGGTTTTAACGTGTGTGGGTCGGATTTAGCGAAAGGCGCGATTTATGATGAGCTCGTGAAGGCTGGAATCGAGGTTTATATCGGAAAGCAAGACGGTAAGTATTTACGTGAGAAATTGAATAATATGGATTGGTTTTGCTATACCTCGGCTTTGCCGGAAACACATCCAGAATTAATGATGGCGCGAGAGGCGGGAATAAAATGTACGAAGCGGGATGACTTAACGGCATATTTGGTATCTAAACTTGGTCTTAGAATGGTGGCGGTGGCAGGAACGCACGGTAAAACAACCACGACGGCGATGATAATTTGGGCGAGTTTGAAACTTGGAATCCCTATATCATATATTGTGGGAACGACGCTAGGATTCGCAAAATCCGGTGCTTATAATAATGGGGACAAGTATTTTGTTTACGAGGCAGATGAGTACGATAGAAACTTTCTAAAGTATTATCCATGGCTGGCGGTAGTGCCGTATGTGAGCTACGATCATCCTGATATTTATCCAACCCGTGCTGATTATGAGGAAGCATTTGCTCAGTTTGAGTTGCAAAGCGAAAAGATTATTTGGGCAATTGATGCAGAGATAAAGTGGAAAAACACAGTAAAACCATTGTTCGAGGCTGAAGATTTTCATTTGGCAGGAGAAGCGCGACGAATTGACGCGGCGTTAGCCGCGAATGCGATAGTTGAAATATTGGCTGAACTTGGTGTTAACGTGGTGCGTGAGGAAATAATAGATGCACTGGATAAATTTCCTGGTGTAGGGAGAAGATTTGAGAGGATAGCAGATGGGGCATATTCGGATTATGCGCATCATCCGGAAGAAGTGAAGGCCACGATAGAAATGGCTTGTGAGCAGGCGGAGATAGATAATAGAAAAGGTGTGGTGGTGATATATGAGCCGCACCAAAATACTCGTCAGTATGAAGTTAGAAATGAATATCGGGAAGCATTTGTAGGGGCGGATAAAATTTTTTGGTTGCCAACATATTTGACGCGAGAGAATCCAGATTTGCCGGTACTGAAGCCGGAGGAATTGACGAGTGGGCTCGTGAATGAAGATATTGTGGAAATTGCGGAGCCGTCACGAAGTTTAGAGCGGAGAATTAAAAATTATATTAATGATGGGTTCTTAGTGCTTTTGATGACGGCTGGGCCAGCCGATGGTTGGTTCAGGAAAATATTTGGTGTTTCTAAGTAGCTTATGATAAAATAGTAATATGGATTCGTAGCTTACTGATGTTACGAGAACATAAGTGAGGTAGAAAAAATGAGAAAGTATTTAGTGAAAGTTGGCGTTATGATATTGGGGATTTTGTTCGGTACAGCGTTAGTGCACGGTAATTGTATGGCGGAGAAGTGGCCAACTTTTCAAGTGTGGGGTGGGAGTGTGTTTACGTATGGGAATATTGAGGTAAGCCCTGCGACTTCGCGGACAATGAGCAATGGTGATCAGTTTATGTTTAGTTCGTGGGTGGAGCAGGCTGTGTTTTTATCAAATGGTTACACAACCGTGGCGTCCGGTGCGGCTAGCAGCAATGGGAGCTTGGAGGATGGAAAGGGGGGAGATTTTTGCAAGTATCGGACGCCTTTAAGTTTTGCAAATTATTCCACAGAAGATTTTTCGTTATGTCCAAATATCAATGGACAGACGGGAACGTTTGGTTATAATTTGCCAAGATTTAACATCACTGCTTCGATGGAGGGGCTTGAGAAAAGCGGTGTGACAGTAAGTTCATCGGACGAAACAATTACTGGAGAAAATGGCGTGAGAACGGTGACGGGCAGGGAAGTTATTGCTACTACGGGTTCAGTGACGATTGCTGACAATATTATTTATAATGACGATTCCAAAGTGTATTATTCTTTGGAGGAAGTGCCGAAGATGCTGATATATGCAAATGATGTCAATATAAGTTGTGACGTGACTCGTGTGGATGCGATAATCTTTGCGGCGGGAACACTAAATACATGTAGCGATGGACCGCGAAATGGTGACGGTTCGCTTAATCGTGAAGCAGAAGCATATTCGAAACAGTTGGTGATTAATGGCGCAATCGTTGCGAAGACGATTTATTTTAATAGGACTTATGGTGCGGTAAATTTGGAGGAATTAGATTCTGCGGATGATAAGACAGGCGGTGACATAAAGAGTGTGTGTAGCGATAATGTGCGTGTTTGTGCTTCGATCCCAGCAGAAATTGTGAATTATGATAATTCTATCTTGGTGATGGGGAAAGATTCTAACAAGGCGACGACGAAGACAAATTTGGTAACAGTGTATCAACGTGAGTTAGCGCCTCGATATTAAACTGTGTTATAATTTGGCTATGAAGGTAAAAAGTCAATTTGTATGCCAACAGTGTGGTGCGGTGTATGCGAAATGGATGGGGCAGTGTACGAATTGTCAGACATGGAATTCGTTAGTAGAGCAGGTAGTGGAGCCGAGTTCTACTAGTGGTAAGTCTGGAGTAGCTAAAGGACAAGTGTCTGGAAAGAAACTTAATTTTGTAAAAATTTCGACGATTGTACCGAGCGATGCGAAAGCGCGACTGGTGACGGAGTTTGGTGATCTCAATATGGTGCTAGGTGGGGGAATACTAATGGGGAGCGTGTCGCTGCTTGCAGGGCAGCCTGGGATGGGAAAGTCTACACTCCTTATGCAGATTTGTGCGGAGGTGGCGAAGAGCCATGATGTGTTATATGTATCGGGTGAAGAATCGGCTGGGCAGGTGAAGTTAAGGGCGGAGAGACTGGGGGCGAATTCGGAGCGGCTAAACTTTGCTGCATCAACTTCGGCGAATGATATTGCGAAGACAATTGAAACAGGGGAATTTGACCTTGTAATTGTGGATTCAATTCAGACACTTGCAATGGATGAGATTTCGTCAGCGCCTGGAACGGTGTCGCAAGTGACAAACTGTGGCAATTTGATTATCCGGGCGGCAAAGGCGACGGATACGGCAGTAGTGATTGTGGGGCATGTGACAAAAGACGGAACGCTGGCGGGGCCGAAAGTGCTGGAACATTTAGTGGATGTAGTATTGAATTTTGAAGGCGATAGATACGGTGGTTTTAAAACGGTGCGAGCGGTAAAGAATCGATTTGGCGCGACGAACGAGGTGGCGATTTTTGAGATGATAAATTCTGGTTTGCGCGAGGTGGAAAATCCATCGGCGGCGCTTCTGGCGGAACGAACGAATACGGATGGTTCGGTGATTCTGGCAACACTAGAAGGCAACCGTCCGATACTGGTGGAGATACAGGCGCTTGCTACGGCGACAAATTTTGGTTATCCAAAACGAACGGCGAGTGGGTTTGATATGAATAGGTTGAATTTGTTGATTGCGGTACTGGAAAGGCGGACGAAACTGAAGTTATCGGACAAAGACATTTTTGTAAATGTAGTAGGGGGGATGAAACTGAATGATTCGGCGGCGGATCTTGCGGTGTGCATGGCGATAGCGTCGGCGGTGGCGGGACGAAAATTGGGTGAAGAATATGTGGTGTTCGGTGAGGTGGGGCTTGGTGGCGAAATTCGTTCGGCATTTCGGGCAGATCAGAGGATTGCGGAAGCGAAGAAGCTTGGATTTCTTCATGCGATTGGGCCTTCTACGGTGCACGATAAATTCGTAATTCCGGCAAAAGATTTACGTGAAACACTAATACGGTACGTAAAATGAGGATTTTGGGAATCGATCCAGGAATTGGCATTTGTGGGTTTGGGCTGATTGAAACGACGTCGCGGGCAGGGGCGAGGGCGTTGGATTATGGTGCGGTGACGACGACGGTGGATACACCGATGCCTGGAAGATTAAAGGAGCTATATGAATCTTTGAGATTGGTTTTTGAAGAAACGAAGCCGGAAGTGGTGGCGATTGAAAAATTGTTTTTTTCTAAGAATATTACGACGGGAATTGCGGTGGCGGAAGCGAGAGGGGTGATATTGCTTGTGGCGGCGCAGAACGGTGTGAAAATTCGCGAATATACTCCGAATGAAATTAAGAAATCACTTACGGGATATGGTTCAGCGACGAAAGCGCAAATGGAGGAAATGGTACGGGTGCATTTAGGGCTGAAACAGAAGCCAAAACCGGATGATGCGGCGGATGCACTCGCGGCGGCGATTACCTGTGGATTCTTGTACCGGGAAGATGATATAATTGTACTAGATAAATTTGCAAATAATAGGCGAAAAGATGATATCACATATAAAAGGAAAAGTTGAAGAAAAATTCGACGGACACGTAATCGTGGATGTGAATGGTGTGGGGTATGAAATTACGATACCGGCGCTTGATTATGAGGCGGTGCTACTTGGCGAGGAGAGAAAGTTTTTTACGTATCATGCGATTCGGGAAAATGCGGAAGAGTTGTATGGTTTTTCAAGTTTAGCGGCGAAAAAGATTTTTGAATTGTTGACGTCAGTGCAAGGAGTGGGACCGAAGGCGGCGATTGCGATTTTGTCACTTGCAGAAGCGGAAGAAGTGCGAAATGCGATTGCGAATGCGGACGCAGCGTTTGTAGCGAAAGCGTCTGGGGTGGGTAAAAAGACAGCGGAACGGGTAATTGTGGATTTGCGAGATAAAGTGGGTGCACCGAGCCACTACGGTGCGACGGAAGTGAAAATAAGTAAAAAATCTGACGAGCCAGATGAAGCGCTTGACGCATTGATCGCACTCGGATTCCCACTAAAAGAAGCTACGGTGGCTCTAGAAAAGGTTGATATGTCGTTGCCGGTTGAAGAGCGGGTGAGGTTGGCTCTTAAAAACTCTTGATTATTTAGAGTAAGTATGGTAGAATTGTGGGTAATTGTATAATATAAAAGGTAAGATATGAGTTTTTCGATATTAAAGCAAATTGGTGACGCGCAGAAAAAGAAAGCCGTCGTAGATGTAAGGTCTGGTGACACCGTGAAAGTTACTCAGAAGATTAAGGAAGGTGAGAAGTTCCGTTTACAGATGTTTGAAGGTGTGGTGATTCGTGTGGATCGTAAAGATTCGCATACTGCACGTATAGTAGTGCGTAAGGTGACTTCTGGTGTGCGGTTAGAAAAGTGTTATCTCATTCATTCGCCGCTCGAGGAAAAGATTGAGATTACGAAGCGTGCTAAGGTGCGCCGCAACAATTTGTCTTATCTTCGT
>JAZUND010000022.1:0-10366 GCA_045603965.1 Candidatus Nanosyncoccus sp.
CTTAGTCGCCAGACTTACATTCACCCAAACGAGTAAAAGCGTAAATAGCCGCATTCTATACTCGTTTAGATAAATATGTAAATGTAAATCTGGCTAATCTAATTATAACATTTTTTATGATATAATAATACCCATAATAACGGATAGAAAGGTTGGTTTTGAATTTAAAGATAGGAATCTTGAAGTTCTAAACCAACCTATTTCTTTTGTCCCGTTTTCAGTTAAAATCCACCTACCTTACATATAACTTTTTTGCTATTTTTGCTTCGTAACTATAGCAAATCTTTGAGTTCTATCTCCACTAGAATGAGAAGGCAGGTTGATATTATTAACAGTATCAATTTCGTAATCCACAATACTTTCCAATAAAACACCAGCATCCACCAACTGCTCTTTTGCCGCCTCAGATAAAAGTTTATTATCAAATTTGAATATTTGATAATTAAGAGCATGAGGTGAAAAATAAACTTTCAATTTTTCCGGATTGCTATTAAAATTCTGCACAAAATACTCAATAAATTTCCCTGGTCCATATTGTTCTACATTTTGTCTGCCAGAGTGGAGTAGCCCTAGCACATGATATTCTTCATCAAAAACCACAATTCCTAGGCAGTCAGCAAGCGGCAACAGTATTCCGATTTCCGTTTCTCTCGTAACTAAGCCATCAGAAACCGGTATTTCTTTTTCAAAATTATTTATAGAATATTCCGCCAAGTTTTCTTTTGTCAATTCAGCATATTCTGTAAAATTTTGTCTTTCGCCATAGATAGTTCTAATACGCGCGACATTATTTGAACCTATCGATTCACCCAACTTTCTCTGATTTTTTATAATCTCCGATTCTTCACCATTACCAAAAAATCGCATATTTCCATCATCAATTTCTGAAATTCCTACTTCAACCTTACCACTGAACAAAATTTGCTTTAACATACTAAAATTATACACTAAAATATGCTATAATTATAGACAATATAACAGATATCACAGGTTGGTTATGAATTTAAAGATCGGAATTGTTGGGTTGCCAAATGTAGGGAAGAGTACACTTTTTAATGCGCTAACGAATGCGGGGGCGCTTGCGGCGAATTATCCTTTTGCGACGATTGAGCCTAACGTGGGGATTGTGCCGGTGCCGGATGAGCGGTTGGATGTCCTTGCGAAGATGTACGAAACTGAAAAGAAAGTGCCGGCGACGGTGGAGTTTGTAGATATTGCGGGACTTGTAGCGGGTGCGAGCAAGGGTGAAGGGCTTGGTAATAAGTTTCTTGCGCATATTAGAGAGTGTCAGGCGATCTGCCATGTGGTGCGAGCGTTCGTAGATGATGATATTTTGAGAGCCGATCAGAAACTGGTGACCGATGTTGTGGTGCAGGCTAAGGATGACATTGATATTATCAATTTGGAATTGCAGCTCGCGGATGAGGAAACAAAGGCGAAGATTGCGGCGAAACGCAAGAAAGACCCGCATGAAGAAAACGTGCCATATTTAACAGAGAAGCCGGTTATTTACATGTTCAATGTAGATGAACAAGGCTTAACTGATGTGAAACTGCAGGAAAAGCTGAAGGCTCTAGTGGCGCCGAATCAATCGATTTTCGTGAATGCAAAGCTGGAAGAAGAGATGTCGGGGATGACACGAGAAGAGCGAACGGAGTTCTTGAAATCTTATGGAGTGGAGCGTGATGCGCTAGAGGAATTGATTCGGGCGGCTTATGATACATTGGGATTACAATCTTTCTTGACGGCGGGGAAGAAAGAATGTCGAGCGTGGACGATTAGAAAGGGCGCAACGGCACCAGAGGCGGCGGGAACGATTCATACGGATTTTGAGCGTGGGTTTATTGCGGCGTCGGTCTGCAATTATGATGACTTGAAGGCTTATGGCTCGGAGAAGGCGGTGCGAGAAGCAGGGAAGTTGCGTACGGAGGGTAAGACTTATATAATGCAAGATGGGGATGTGGTGGAGTTTAGGTTCAATGTGTAGCCTGATATTGTTTGTTGTGCGGTTTTGAGAAAACGGGGTTGAAAAATAAACAAAAGTGTGATATAATGAGGAGATAGCCTTAAGGCAAATGATCCCATTAGGAGGTACTTTAGAAATGCGTGTCCGTAAAAATGTCAGAATAGAGGGGCGTATCATCAATATGACGAAACATCCGATTCAGATGTACGATGATGCGTCTGGTGATATTGTGACTTTTTACCCCAGTGTGCGAACTTTCTGCGCGAAGCAAAAGCGCAAAGTGGAGAAAGTTTTTCCGAAAACTGCTTGTTATGTTTTTTCGCCGGAGGCGAAGAAAGATATTCAGTGGTTTCGGCGGCATGGAGGAAATGTTGCGCTCGTATATGATATGAGTGTTGGTAGAGATGGGGCACAGATTGTGACCCTGGTTGACACCGACTATAAGCAGCAAGTCATCTATCGCAGAAACAAATTTATCGCGTCCTGATAGGACAATGTGTAGCCCCGATGAAAATCGGGGTTTTTTTCTGGAAAAATATTGACAAGCATAAGCAAATAGGGTAATATTGGGGTATATTAGGTCATGTTACATACAAAGGAACATAAAAATGTCAAAATTGTTTGATTTTGCAAAAAGAAGTACGGAATCTGTGCTAGTAGTTGGCGCTGTGCTGATGGTTAGCGCGGCGTTTGGCGCTAGCGCTAATGCAATAAGTTTGGATGACGATAAGATTAACCCAGTTTATCTGGATTATTTGAATGATGTGAGGAATGGCGAGGGTGGTAAGTGGAAGTTGATCCCGAACATATATATGCCAAAATCGCGTGGCGACGATGGCTATGGGGCGGATGCAAATTTGCCGAGCAGTTATAATTTGATTGAAGAAGATTTTGCGACACAATTAAAAAATCAAGGTTCGGATGGGATTTGTTGGGCATATGCTCTTACGACGGCAATGGAATCAAATCTATTGAAAACGCAGGGAGTGTCGGCAACTTTTTCGGCGAAACAGCTTGATTACTTGATGGCGAATGGAACGCCATATAATGATTATGTGCAGTCATTTCTTGGTGAAGATGCGGGCCATGAAGTAGGTGGTGGCTATAACTTTAGTTATGCAAGCTTTGGTTTGTCTAGTTCTAGTGTGCCGGCGGATGAAGCTGGGTTTTTCGCGAAGATGAAGGCAAATGATTCTACCCTGGATGAATATGCGAGTTGGGGCGAATATGAAGATTTTATGAGAATGAACTTAGTGTTTAATAAAGATGTTCCAGCCTATACGACTCCGCTAAATGGGGTGCTAGTGACTGGGACCGAAAGCAATTATTACGTGAGCGATTATACGCAGTTTTATGCTTCGTCGGCTAATGTAAACGAGATAAAGACGGCGGTATATAATAATGGCGCGGTGTATGTGGGTACGCAGGCTCCAGGGACACCAAATTGTTATGATGCGGCGACTAATACGGTAATTGATAGGGGTAAGGATGTGTGTGGTACCGAGTATGGTCACGCTATGGCTATCGTGGGGTGGGATGATAATCATGTATATACTGATCCTTCGGATGGCAGTAGCAAAACTGGTGCGTTTATTATGCAGAATTCGTGGGGTAGCAATGAACTATTCCAGAACTACGGTGTTACTTATGAGAGTTTGGTTGAGTCTGGCGCGATTAATCCAAGTGAATTAACGGATGAGCAGATTCAAGCTATTAAAGACAGGATTACTGATTACAATGCTTATGAATATGTTTATCTCGCTTATGACTTTGAATCTTCGGGACGAGATGGTGCGACGATTGATTTTGCTACGGTAGGTATGGCAAAAAATGAATACGACTTTGTTTCGGATGTCACGAATGAAGTTGATGGATTGGGCGGTGTTTCGGAAGATGGCTCCAGTGAAATAATTTATACATACGAGGCTGGGGAAACTCCAGAGCGGATTGAGGCAATTGCGGTGGCGATGCATATGATTTTTGTTGATGATGATACTGTGGCGACTATCTATGTGGATGATGGTAATGGATATGTTGAGTTTGGTTCAATGACGGTACCAAAGAATGTTTCCATAAAGAGGACGATTATTGCGGAGAAGAATATTGATGTGAGCGGTGTATATAAAGTGAAAGTAGTGTTTGAGAATGGTGAAAGCGTTGGGGACTATGCTCCGTTTTTCACGACGACTGTTTATGCCAACGAAGCGCCAGCAGATGGTGGTGATGACGGTGGTGATGATGGTGATAATCCTGGCGGTAGCGAGGATGGCGGTGTAGAAGATGATGAGGATGGCGAAGCGATTAAGGTACCGAATACAGGTTTATTTACGGGCGATTTTAAGGGTGAGTATGTACTGATGTCGCTTGCGGCAGTAATGCTAGGCGCAAGCTATGTGGTACATCGTATTTACGTGAATCGTAAGAGTATATTTCACAAAGTTAAATTTGATAAGAAAAAATAATTGAAGCATAATTAATAAGGGAGAGTAACAATGAAAAGCATAACCAAAATCGAAAAAGTAATGACTGTGGTTGTGCTTGGGCTAGCTGCGGGCGTATTTGCTTGTTGTGTTGCCAAAGACGCAAGTGCATTAAGTGTTGGTGATGGGCTAATACTTAATCCGGTTTATGAGGCTTATCTTGATGATGTGGCGATGGGGAAGGGTAGCGATTGGAACATTATTCCTTCAAAATATGTACAAAGTCGAACTTCGAAGGGCAGTTTTATTGTGCGTGATAGTGGTACCGCTTCGCTTCCAACCGCTTATAGTTTGCTTGATGATGGTTATGGCACGGAGATCAAGAATCAGGGTGCGGATGATACTTGTTGGGCATATGCGCTGGCTACGACGTTAGAATCAACGTTACTTAGAAGCAAGAATGTAGCGGTGGAATTGTCACCGAAACAACTTGACTATCTGACAAGCACAGGAACGCCTTATTCTGATTATTTGGTAAGTAAATTTGGCAATAGCGCAACACATGTGGTGGGGGATGGACATAGTTTTGGTTATGCTAGCTATGCGATGACGAATGAGTTTACGCCTGTGAAAGCGTCGGACTTCTTTGTGCGAATGCAGAACAATGACTCTAGCTTGGCAAATTATGACAGCTATGAGCAGTACCAAAATCGTGCAAGAGAATTTTTCGTGCTGATGTCTACTTTTGGCGGGATTTTGCAACCATATAGCAAGTCAATGGCGAATAATGACATCATGGGTGAGCAGCCGCCTTATGTAGTTACCGAATATACAAATTTATCAAGAAACCCGGCGGATGTGGATGCCATCAAGGAACGTATATATAATAATGGTGCTGTCTATGTGGAGACGATTGCACCAAATACGACTGGTTGTTGGGATGCGACGACTAATACGATAATTGATAAAGGTGCGACGGAATGCAGTGTGGATAGTTTGCATGCATTGGCTTTGGTCGGTTGGGATGATGATTACACATATAACAATGGAGCTGGTAAAGGTGCATTTCTGGCTCAAAATTCGTGGGGAACTACGGAAGTGATTAGTAAATTTAAAGGTGCAGATTATTATAATATCCTGGAGCAACTAGTATCGTTTGGATTGTTGACGGAAGATTATCTGACGGAAGAGAATGCTGCAGCTTTAGGTGAACGGATTGAAAATTATAATGCTTACGAATATGTACATTTGGCGTATGATTATCAATGGAAATCTGACAGTGGGGCGGTGATTAAGTTCATATCGTTTGATGATTTATCGGTAAACGAATATGAAAATATCTATGATATTATAGACACGAAAGACGGTGAAGGTGGTGTATTGGGGAGCGAGAAGATTGATGAGACCTATTCTTACACAACAGAAGGTGGAATAGGGGAAAAAGTTACAAGTATTGCGGTGGCGAATCATCTATTTCCAATAGCGTATGATGTAACGTATAAAATCTATATTGATACTACTGGAACTGGCGATGATTATCAATTGTTTGGTACAGTGGATGTGCCAACTGGAGTTTATGGGCAAAAGAGGGTTGATGTGACAAGCGACGTTACAGTGGCTGGTGACTTTAAGGTGAAAGTAGCGCCTTTTGTCGGTGATACACCGATGAAGTTAGTGTATCAAGATGAAAATGGCAATACAACTGATCTTGGCGAGTATTTTACGACAGCTGTTTATACTAAGGAAATTCCTGGTCAGGGTGGTGGTGACGAACCGGGGGAGGATCCTGATCCGGAACCAGGTCCGGGTCCGGACGTGCCGGGAACTGGGTTGTTTACGAAAGAATTTGGGGGAGCGTTTGGCGTGGCGTCGGTACTCGTGGTGGCGATGGGTGCAGTGTTCGTGATGGGCAAGGTATATGCGAATAGAAAGAGCGTATTTCATCGGGTGAAATTTGGCAAAAAATAAGGTTTTGCTTATGTAGTAAGTAGTTGTGGTTGATTTTGATGATGAATTTGGGATAATACGAACATGAAATTAAAACATCGCAGATTGTTGGCGGTTGTGGTGGCGGCATTGGGGGTGGTTGTGTGGCTTGTGACGAACCCGGCAAGCTATGAGCAAGTTTTTGTACAGGCAGAGGATGACGGGAAAGAGCATGCTGTCGTGGTAGATGATAGTGTTTCGGAGAGTATAGATAATGGAGATATAAAGTTGGCGGTGGACGTACTGGAACTGCTCGAAGTGAAAGGACGAGCACCAAAAACTGGTTACAGCCGAGATGAGTTTTATAAGAATTGGCCGACGATAGATGGGTGTTCACTGAGGCAAAGGATAATTCGACGGGAGTTTGGCGAGACGGCGGTGTTAGATGGGTGTAATGTGGTGGCTGGTGAATATGATGAACCGTATACTGGACAACATCTGGAGTTCTCGTCACGCGAGGAGATTTCAAAAGGTGTGCAGATTGATCATGTAGTGGCGCTATCGGACGCGTGGCAAAAAGGAGCACAATACATGAGTGCAGAAACGCGGTATGCAATAGCGACGGATGCGCTGAACTTACTGGCGGTGGATGCGGCGGCGAATGGCAAAAAATCGGATGGTGATGCAGCAACTTGGTTGCCATCCAATAAGCAATTTCGTTGTCAATATGTAGCAAGACAAGTATCGGTAAAATATAAATATGCTTTATGGGTGACGCAGGCAGAAAAAGAGGCAATTAGTCGAGTGCTGACTAATTGCCCCAAAGAACCTGTGGTAGGCATCTAATTTTTCTTGCGGAACTTCATGACGATGAAGCCGATGATGGCAGCGATAATGATGATGAGGGCGACGATGAGCCAGATAGGACAGACAATGACCATCTTGCTAATTTCGTTTGTTTTGCCTTCAAAATCTACAGTATAGACAACGTTGAAGATGCCGATGCCTGGAGTATTATCCCAGGAGAGTTTATTGTAATATGAACGATTTGGCAGAATGTCGTGAGTGACTGGCTCTTCGGCGTTACTGTATACTTCCTCGCCAGAAAATAGTGGAGTAACCTTTAGTGTATAGGTGGCTTTGCCATGAACATTGCCAGTATTCTTGATGGTGGACTCGCCGCTGATTGTGCCGGAAGATAGGAATCCTGGGACATTGATATTTAATATATCACCTTGTCGAGTTGTGGTGCCGGTAACTTCGGCAAAAATGGTATGAGCAATGGCAGTGCGCTCTAAAATAGCGGATTTGTTATCGGAATTAACTGGGAGGGCTGACTGAACGATGATGGCGGCATATTGACCACCGGCAGGAGCGTTGTCTGGGACATTGATGGTGAAGTGGATTTCTTCGGTATCGTTTGGCTTTAAGGTGCCGGTGAGTGGAGAGTCAATGGTGATCCAGTCGGTCATTTCATTGAAGCCACCTTCGGCAGTGAAGATATTATTGTAATTTTCGTCAACGTAGAATGGACTAACAGTAATTTCGTAGGGAAAGTCTTTACCGTTGGCGGCTGGGTTAGCAATAGAGAACGAGCTTTCGTAGATTTCGCCTGGGTTTAGGATGGCGTTCTCTTTCATGGGGCTAAGGGTGAAACCTTGAGAGTTTTCATCGGCATAGACGTTAGAAATAGTTAGCAAAATAGGGCAGAGCGCAAGAGCTAAACAGAGCCCGCCAATGAGCAGCGATTTGATATTTCCTGTTATTTTTTTCATTTACCTCCTTAACCTAATGTATTTTTAATTATAGCAAATTTCGTGTAAAAATCCACGAAAAATCCCCCACTTTATGAGTGAGGGATTGGTCATTTAAGCTTGATTAGTTTTCGGCAAGGGTATAGATGGCGTAGCCAGTATATGTACCATTCGCTTGACCTTCGGCGGCACCGACTGAGTACCAAACTTTAACTTCGGTCTTACCGGCTTCGAGCGAATCGGCAAAGAGTGAATCGTTTTGATTCAGGGCTGTCGAAGTTGCTGAAAGATCGCCGACGGTTGCACGCCAGCTACTCGTACTGCCACTTACGGCATTAGGGCTGTAATCAATGGTGTTTTCGCCATCAGTGAGCTGAGTGAAACTTGCTGTTACATTGTAAGCGCCGCCCGTTGCAGTATCGTTGCAAGTAGCAGCGAAAGTGCTGGAGCCGAAATTCTCGGCAAAATTGCCTGGCAAAATTGCGGCGTTGTAGGTGCCTTCGCCGGCGACACGGTTGAAAGTACAGGCATCATCGCTGATGGTGACATTGATTGTATCATACACATATGTGATGGCGAAAGTTGATACGACTGGTAAAGCAGCAAGCGCTAAAGAAGCTGCGCCAGCGGCAATAATTGATTTTTTCATATTGTTACTCCTTTCCACTCCTGTGTGGATGTTTATGTTTGTTGTGTTAAATGTGTATTTTTACCTTTAACTATTGTTAGTATAACTAACAATAAGCGAAATGTCAAGAGTTTTTAAAACATAGTTTTGCTGAAAAAACAGCAAAAGTAGGGAGAAAAAAGAAGTTTTGCTAATATGCTAGCAAAACTTCTGGGGTGTGAGGATTATTATTCGTATGGTTTGAACTAAAAGTGGGCGCGGGAACGCTTGCGATATGAGCGGGCATGGAAGATAAAACGGGCGATAAGGATGGTAATACCGCAAATGATGAGAAAAAGAAGCCAGATAGGACACTTGATGACGAGCTTCTTTACCTGAGTAGTAATACCTTCGAACTCGATAGTATAGATAACATTGAAGATGCCAAGGGCTGGGGTGTTCTCCCAGACGGTTTCGTTGTAGAGAATGCGATCTGGGAGGACGAGGCGGACATCGGGGTTTTCTTCGTTGGTATAAATTTCTTCGTCGGAGAACAGTGGGAAGACTTGCAGAGCGTATTTGGCGTCGCTGTGGACGTTGCCGGTATTCTTGATGGTGGCGGAGCCGGAGATGTTGCCAGAGAGAAGAAAACTGGGGACATTGGCGCTAATGATTTCACCTTGGCGAATGGTGGTGCCGGCGATTTCGGCGTAGATGGTATAGCCAATGGCGATAGATTCCTGGATATTGATGCCGCCATTTTCGGAAATTTCTTTACTATCTGAGCCAACGGTAATAGTCATGTATTGACCGCCAGCGGGGGCGTCTTCTGGTACACGGATAGTGAAATTGATGTTGGTGGATTCGCCTGGTTCAAGTGAACTACTCATCGGTGAATCAATGGTAGTCCAATTCGCGATTTGACTCATGTTGCCGTGTTCTTCAAAGACGACTTGGTTATCTTCACTACGATAGTATGGTTGGTTATAGACTTTGTAGTAGAATGGCTGCGTGATTGTATCGGCGGCGTGGATACTGAAAGAACTAGTGTAGGTTTCGCCGGGGCTTAAGATAATCTTTTCGCGCATCGGTGACATGGAGAATCTACTGATGCTTCTGGCATTGTCGTCGCTAGCGAATGTGTCATGGAGGATGATGGTATTGAAGAAAAGTGCAGTAAGTAGGATGAGTGCGATGAATTTAAAGTGTATGAATATGGATTTCATTGATTCCTCTATAGTTTAGTCAGAATTTATCATTTTTGGGTTGTGCACTTTAGACCGGTGGATTGATAAGCACTTTCGATGAGAGATTTGGTATAAGTGCCGGTATCGGGGTAAGTGTCGAGTAAGAGATATTTGGCGGAAGTAGCGGAAATATCCTTGGCTTCAGCGTAAAGGTGGAATTCTAGGCGATCGGAAAGTTTATTGAAATGAAGGTTGAAAATGTCGGAGCCGAGGCCTTCTTTCTGGGTAGCTAAGTTAAGATTGGCATGATTAGTATTGAGACTGGCGTTGATCCGATCGGCGGTGTCGTAATAGAGGGAATAGGTGAGGGCGATGGAGCCGAGGATATCTTTCTTAAAGGTGGCGGTGATTTTGGCGGCAGTACGAGAAGCATCGCGTGGGTCAATGGCTGGATAGGTGAGGTCAGTGGCTTCGCAGGTGATAGATTCGGAAGATTCTGGCTCTGG
>JAZUND010000023.1:0-5510 GCA_045603965.1 Candidatus Nanosyncoccus sp.
AATCGTAGCGTTGGTACCGCCGAAGAAAGCAGGTGTGCTTCGTAGTATTGTAAATATTAGATTGATTTGCAAAACTGGCGACAAAACTGGAAAGAAGATTGTGTTGGTGACTACAGAACCGTCCGTCATTCGGTTGGCAGCTGCGACAAAACTACCAGTGACAAAGAATTTACAGTCAGCGCCATCCGTGCCAGAGCTTGATGCAATTGTGACCGAAGAGACAGTGGCGACCGAAGAGGTCGTGGAGGATGGCGATACTATCGTCGCTAAAGAAGTTGGGAATCAAGATGAAACAGAACAAACGGAAGATAATAATGCTGAAAATGTTGACGACGAGAAAAAGAATGATACTAAAATTGATGACAAAAAGGACAAAAAAAATAAGAAGAAGGACGTAAAACTTTCAGCCAATCCGTTCGTAGCATGGGTTCAGAGCCATAAACCGCTCGTAATTGGTGGTGGCGTCGGAATTGTGGTTTTAATTGTCGTACTGGTGTGGGCTTTTGCAATTGCGCCAGCAGTGACTGTAACAGTCGGTATTCGTACTGTATCAAGCAACTTTTCAGAAAATGTAACATTCACTGAGAAGTTGACAGATGAGAAGGTATCCGAAGGTGTTTTTTATCTCGAAACAAAGAAGCTAGAGGAAAAAGCTGAAACGACTTTTGAAGCAACTGGCAGCAAGAATGTTGGTGAGAAAGCAAAAGGCGAATTAGTCATCTATAAATATTTCAAGATTGACAGCGGTGGAGTGGCGGCTGTCAACGCTGGCACGGCTTTCAGGATTGATGATTTGACATTTGTGGCCGATGCAGACAGTGCGTTGTCTTGGGATGGAGATTTGAAGGCATTAGAAAAAGATTGTGAAAACTACAACGAGCCAAACTTTAGTATTAGCAAAACTTGTCTTGTAACTAGAAAAATTACAGTCACAGCGGAAAATCCTGGCGCTAAATATAACATTTCGCCGTCTGTTTCCTCTAAATGGACTACGTCGGCTGGCATAGACGGAGCCTATTCTGAGACCGCGATGGCCGGCGGGACAGACGTGATGGTCTCTATTGTGCAGCAATCGGATGTAGATGAAGCCATTTCGAAACTTAAAATGTCCAATGAATCTGCCAATAAAGAAAAGTTATTGAAGACGATTGGTGAGGGTAATTTTGCGATAGAGACGAGCTTCAAGCAGACCGTAGGTGAGCCGGTAGTGACTCCTAAGGTGGGAGAGGAAGTGAAGGAGGGCGAAAAGCCTAAACTAAGTGTCACAACGACCGATACGATTTATGTGTTAGATAAGACTAAGGTGGAAGAGTTTATTTCTGAGAAAGCCAAATTGGCTGAAAATTACAAGATTTACAGCATGAATGACCCATTTGTGGAAAATTTCTTGCAGACCGAAGAAGGATACGTAGGGAAATTGAAGGCATCGTATGTGTCTGGTCCGAAAGTTACCGAGAATGAGATTGTGGAGATTATAAAAGGCAAAGGTCTCGGCGTAGCACAGCATGACATAAAAGACATTGACGGAGTGAGTTCAATTAAAATCGACACTTCTTATCCATGGGTAATGTCAATTCCTGGCGACCCGAATAAAATAACCGTAAATATTAAGGTTGAAGAATAAAGTGCGTATTATTGGACTAGACGTGGGCGAGAAGCGCATTGGCGTGGCCAAGGTTGATTCGGCTACCCGTATAGCCATACCGGTCGGGTTTGTACTCGTAGATGGCTCAGAATGGCAGGAAATCGCCAGAATTGCCAATCTAAACAATACGAATTTCTTTGTTCTAGGGCTTCCTAGGAGCAATGAGGGCAATGAGACGGCACAGACCCTATATGTGCGCAACTTCGCGCGTACGCTTGCAGAAAAGCTTCCAGGAGCAAAAATTAGATTTCAAGATGAGTCACTGACGTCCGTGGAAGCCGAGTCGCGTCTAAAAACGCGCAAGAAAAAATACGAAAAGGGCGAGATTGATGCCGAGGCCGCCTCAATCATCTTGCAAGATTTTATTGAGGGATTTAAAGAGAGCGGCGAAATTCATGATAATACTGTAAATTTAGCTAAAAAAGAGGTCGAAAAGGTTAATTTTGAGCTAAAAAAAGCTAAACATAAAAGTAAAAAAATGCTAAGTTTGCTAATTATTCCGCCTATAGTTATTATATTAGTGCTTGCGGGTATTACGATAGCGTTAAAAGTACGCGATCATATTAGACAACAGCGAGAAGAGGAATACGCTAGGCAAGAAGCCGAGATGGAGGCCATTACATTTAATTTCACAATTCGACCAGGCGAAACGATTATGGATGTGCGGAGACACTTGCTCGCAGTGGATAGAAATGGCGAAAGCGACAAGGAGGAGCGTATTCCTAATTATACAGAGGCAGAAGTAGACGCGGCGCTTACGGCACAATATGATTATGATTTTTTAACTGAGAGGCCAACAGGGGCGAGCCTAGAAGGGTTCTTATATCCTGAGACTTTGGAGTTCTATGGCGATGACAGCCCTCAAGATGTACTGAACAAGTTTTTAGCTGAGATGGGGAAGGTGATTGAGGAAAATGACTTGGTCTCCCGCTATGCAACGCAAGGATTGAGCCTTTATGATGGTATTACACTAGCATCGGTGGTACAAAAAGAAGCAAATTCGCCAGATCAGCCAACGGTAGCACAAGTGTTTTTGACGAGGTTGGATTATGGAATGACACTAGGGAGCGATGTGACCGTATCGTATGCGTTGGATTTATTAGATCCGAATCGTGAGATATACGGCGACAATGCGGCAGCCCTTACAATAGATTCTTGTTATAACACTCGAATGTATGCTGGATTGCCGTGTGGCCCAATTGCAAATCCTGGTCTTTCGGCATTACTTGCAGTGGCGAACCCGAGCGACACCGCTTATCTTTACTTCTTGACAGGTGATGATGGGTTGATGTATTATAGTAACACAGAGTATGAGCACGTCCAGAATATTTACAGTCATTGCCAAAAGCTCTGTAATGTTTCATTATGAGCAAGAATAAACAAAGGTTTGGCGCTCGACGCTTTAAGCAGATTTTACCTTATATTTTAGCCGGTGCAGTGACGGTAGTGCTTGTTTTTGTGGGCTCACTGGACAAGAAAAACTCGACCTTAAACTTGAGTTTAGATGCATTTGCGGAAGAAAATTATAAAATATCCGTAGATCAATTATCCGCACTTTATGTTGTGGCAGATATCTCCGATACGATGGGACTTGCGAGCGCTTCCGATGTGGCCTCTAATTATGTAGTGACTACTTCTATGTATGAAGCGGGGCAAACTTCTACTGGAAAATTGGAGAAGCCGAATATTACCAATATTTCAGTATCGCGTGGTGTAGTGGAGTATACTGTACAAGAGGGGGAAAGTATGGATTCTATCGCCGCAAAGTATGGTATTTCTACCGATGAGATTCGTTGGTCCAATGGCAAGAAAACTACCGAAGTGGCAGTTGGCGATCTACTGTATGTTCCGAGTGTAAGTGGTATTGTTTATACCGTGAAAGCAGACGAATCATTAGCGGATATTGCGGATAAATACGGTTCTTCGGTGGAGGAAATTACCACTTTGAATGATCTTGAGATCTCAGGCATTTCAGAAGGGATGAGAATTTTGATTAAAGGTGGGTCCTTGCCAGAGACGGAACGACCTGAATATGTGCCGCCTGTGGTGCGTCCGGTTTATTACTATACCTATCTTGGCAGTACTTCGGAACGCCAAAATATTGAGGTAGTTGGATATTTCTATGATCTCGGCGGACCTTATGGGCGTGGACAATGTACACAATGGGCGTGGTATAATCGCCAAGATTTACCAAGTAATCTTGGTAATGCGAATACTTGGGCAGCAAGAGCGGCGGCGGCAGGATATGCCGTAGATAATACACCGTCAGCAGGAGCTGTGTTCCAGACCACTTCCGGCTGGTATGGTCATGTAGGCTACGTAGAAGCAGTTAATCCTGATGGCTCAATTATAGTAACAGAGATGAACTATAACTATCGTACTTACATGGTGATTCGTTCCACAATTCCAGCCAATGCAGTGGGGAACTTTAATTACATACACTAAAATAACCTGTATTATGATGTAATACAGGTTATAGATGATTTTTAAGCTAAGTTGTAGTTATTACCAATCTTCTACCAAGGTGAATTCTTTGCCAGCGATACTAATAATAGATTCTGGCGTGGCACCTTGAGTGGTGAGTTCGGCGCGAATGCCGAGTTTCCTCATGATATCACGTAGACGGTTGACGGAGGCATAATTGTTCATATCGGTGCGACGAGCAAACTTCTCAATTTTCTCTCCGGTGACTACGAATTTGTCATCTAGCTTTTCGACACGCCAGGCATCTTTTAGGGCATTCTTGCCGAGAGAAATGGTAGGGATAGTAGTGTCCGAGAGAGTGCGAGAATACCCGTCATTCTCGGAACGCCCCCTTGCTACTGTTGTTACAGGGCTCGGTCGCTCCGCAATCGCCCCGTCGGCGATTATGCTCCTCGAATGAGGGTATTTCTCACACTCCTTCTTCAATTCTCGGAGTAACTCAGTCAAGCCTTGGTGGGCGGAAGAGGAAATTGCAAAAATCTTGGCGTTTGGATTTTTCGCAAGGATAGAAGACATTTGCATTTTAATGATATCATCGTCGACGCCTTCGCATTTGGTAAGTGCAACGATTTCTGGACGATCTTTAAGGTCAGAATACTTATTAAGTTCATTTCTAATAATATGATAAGCCTCGCCGGCGTCGTTGTCATAAACATCAATTAAATGAAGCAAAACAGCCGTACGATCGATGTGGCGCAAGAAATCATGACCAAGACCCTTACCCTCAGAAGCACCCTCAATGAGGCCTGGAATGTCGGCGATGAGAATATCCTTATCATCTATAGTCGCAACGCCGAGATTCGGCGTAATAGTCGTAAATGGATAATCAGCGATTTCAGGCTTGGCGTTAGAAACAACGGAGAGAAAGGTAGATTTGCCAGCATTCGGCAAACCAACTAAGCCAACGTCTGCCATGGACTTAAGCTCTAGCTCGGCTTCAAATTCTTCGCCTGGCTCGCCAACTTCCGCGATAATAGGGGCTTGGCGAGTACTAGATTTGAAATGCGCATTGCCAAAGCCACCGTCGCCGCCTTTGGCAATGACCGCTTCTTGACCGTCGCGCACTAAATCAGCTATCAGCTCACCAGATTTGTAAACACAGGTGCCGATCGGTACATCCACAATTAAGTCCTTGCCACTGCGACCGGCGGAACGAGTGCCGGAACCATTCTTGCCATCCTCAGCAGTTAAGATTGGAGTGAAGCGAAAATCAATCAATGTGTTAGTGTTTTTGTCGGCTCGAAAAATAATGTCGCCGCCTTTACCGCCATCGCCACCGTCTGGGCCACCTTTAGGAATATAGATTTCGCGGCGAAAAGATACGGCGCCGTCGCCACCTTTGCCGGCTTTTAAACTGACTTTCGCTATATCTACAAACATA
>JAZUND010000024.1:0-9480 GCA_045603965.1 Candidatus Nanosyncoccus sp.
AACTGGTTAAATCTGAGTCAATGTGGAGCACTCGCTCCAGTCGGCTCAGAAGCCAGATTGTAGAAAATGAACTTAGAACACTCATAGCGAGTGTTCCACTTTTTTATAAAGTCTCTCGCGTATCATCAAATAATTGGCGTCGCCCGCCGGAGGTAGTTATGAGTGGCGAAGACATCCACCACAATGAAGAGCAACAATCATTAGAAGGAGGCATTCAATCCCTCGCCGACATGCCATCCTTTTCCGAGCATATGGCGGAAAAATCCAAAGAGCAAAACAAAAGTTTTCCAGAAAAACTAAATGGAATAGAAAGGACTGTAAATAACTACGCCAATGAAGTCTTGGATTCCGCCAACCATCGTTACGGAGGTGATTGCAGAGCATACTATGACAGCATGCCAGAGGGCTACAAAGGCATAATAGACGGTCTACGGTTCTTTGAGGATGCAGAAGTTATCTTGGACCATGATGGCGAGGCGTTTCAGCATCTAGTCGATATCTATGACGAAGGATACCATGATTGGTCTAGAATAAATCACATGAAAGGCAGAATCCCGACTGAGGCTGTGGCGTCTCTAGAGGGAAAACTATCCGAAAGCGAAGAAATGCATCTAAGCTGGATACGATATGGGTGGCATGATGGATATGATTTTAAGGAGAGCGGTATCCCGGGCCTAGAACAGCGTATGAGCGATTTCATAAACTTAGGTAGAAAAATGCTTGGTGAGGAATCGAAAGAGATGCTACGAATTCTTGATGAACTAAACACTAAAGGTGGTGGCGCTGACAAGGGAAACCTAAAAATAGTGCGCAAGATAAAATATCGATTGTTGAATAAAGCGGAAGATGATCAGAATGATGGTGAGCCAATTCGGCGCGGAAGTGATGTAACTTTTGGCAAACTTTTAGATTACAAATCTGGGGAATGGGCAGATGGAGTTATTGCCCCAAGTTATGGTAGCGTTGGTAGCTTAGTTTTGCAAGGTGCATACGGTGGTAAGTATTACAACGCGCCAAAAGATACACACAAAAATAATCAATCGTCAGCACCATCTGCCGAAAACTCAAATTCCAACGACCGTAAGCCAGAGGTTAAAATGCCTGAGGATTTTGGATTTAGAGACTGGGGCAGTAATTAGTTAAATCTATGAGCGAGTTGCTTAAAGATAAATCATATAATGACCAAGGTCCAGATTGGTCAATACTTTCAAACCTTGCTAGAATGCCCAGCCCCAATTATGGCCGATTCACTCCGGAAAATACTAGTCGCTACATAGAGGACAGATTTTTACAAAACTTGGATATGCTTGAACGAGAAGTCAAGGACGAGTCGCTTATTGAGCTATATAAAAATATAAGCGATGAATATCCAATTCTGCGTACTGTTGCTCTAAGAAATGAGGATATTTGCGATAATGCTTATTTTTCTTCAGCATCAATAGAACCGGGCGACACATCATATATGCCAATCGTAGCTTGCAATCTGTCGCATAGCGAAACATATGCATTTGGCGTGGGTGAAAACATAGAAGAATCACTATCGCCCATGGATGACAGGTTAGGGACCGCCTATTTTATCAAAAGACTCGCCTTTGCTGTTGGTGCCGATTGGAAGAAATGCGCCAAAAACATAAGACTCAACGCTGATGCCACACTGCTACATGAATTTGGACATGCACATGACTTTTTAGAAAACTACCTCAGACCAGAATATGAAAAAATCAATGGTAATTCTCGTGGTGCCGAAGCATTATACCATGCATGCGAAACGAGCCGCGAAAATCGGGCCGAATTCGAAAGACGCGGACCAAACCCAGAAGGACAATGGCTTGGGCGCAACAGCAAAGAATGGCATCGGCATGAGCGACGCCTACAAGCGATGGGCATAGATAATTATGACGAATATAAATATGCCATCCATCAATATTATCGCGACATGCCAGACGAGTCGTATGCGGATCAATTTGCCTATTGCTACATAGTTGAGCACTATGATAAATACTTCACTGTTGACAAAGATGAACGCAGTGAGCGTATATTCGTCGACGAAACAAGAGAGATTAAGCTAGATCCAGACTTTGTGCATATCTTAAACCTTAAACAAGGTCTTGGCGTAGAAATTGACAGATTAGATAAGAATAGAAAATCCGTCAGTCATATAAAGGGTTTCCTGGCCTTTAATATGTATGTGGGGAAGAGCGTGTATCTATATGAAAACGGTGACCCCAGAAATCCAGGCGGAAAATGGCGCATCGCAAGGGGGATTTCCGAAATAACACTAAAGTCAGTTAGGGATAATGACGCCGGCAAAATAAATCGTTATGTATTTTTTAAAGACGAAAATGGCGTCGAGTATCATATTAGTCGAACCGAGGATGAGCCGCAATTGATAGATGCTTCTCCTGCTGAAATGGCAGCAGAATTAGATCTAAAAGCCGGAGACAGAGTGCAACTGATTAAACATTTACCAGAAAAAGATGCCCGGGAAATGACCAAAAAAGCTGTACATAATAACTGGTATCCAAATTGGACTATAGATGGTGTAGTTGAAAACATCGATAGAGCTAGCAAAGATGCTAACGCTATCATAAGTTTTCAGGAAAATGGCATTGGTGACCAATTAAATCTTGCCTATCCACCTAAGCGCAAATGGAAGACATATTACATGGGGAACTACGAAATTCTTCCCCTACCAAAGCAACCACAAGAAGAGAATTAACCATAAAAATAAACAAAAGCCGGCTGATTTGAAGCCGGCTTTTAAAAATTCGGGCGATATGCTTATTCCAGCTCATCATTATTGAGTAGGTCAATGATTTCTCGGTTGAGATTCTGGATTTTCTTGTCGAGTTCTTCCCGCGAACTGCCATCAGGAACAATGCCATCATTAAGCATACGAGCCAGACGAGATATGTGCCACATTCTCTTCGCAACATCTTTCAACACCTTCGACCGCCGACCGTAACCAGTCAGCGAATTGATCAACGTCGTCGCGTAGAAATCGTCGCAGGGAACAACGGCGTCATTCTTAAAGTAGTAGGACAGCGCCATCCTTACCAGATCGACTTGGTCTCTCTTCATCAGCTCCTCAAGTGCAGACAAAGTCATTACGACATCGCGCCGTCTCAGGCCGCTGTCGAAGAAATCGAAGACGTCAATTTCGTTCCAAGTCTTGAACATATCGCCGATTGTAAGGTTCATATACATAGATGTATATCTCCGCGTTTCTGCTCGCCAGCATATTTATGCATAGGGGCAATAGGGAATAATAAAACTCCCAAGCAACCTATATCTTAATTATATCACAAATCACGATAAAAATCAAGTCAACCCCTCACCCCAAGTGTTCGGTTATTATAACATGAAATACATTAAAATCAACCACGACCAGTTCGGTAAAATAACAGAGAAGTTTTGCACAAATGTGGAAAACTCACCATATATAAAAAACCGCAAAAAAGTCCAAAAAAGCTCTTGCTTTTTTCGCGAAATTATAATAAACTAAAGTCAGTGGCAAACAAGAACAAAAACCACAAACAAACAGCACATTAATAAAGTTTGAGACCGGCCAACTAGGAGTTTCGGCGCGCATTACCCTTAGCGAGATGCGTAACCAAAATCGTGTGCACATTCCTTAAACACACCTCCCAATAAAACTCTATTTGGTCGTATGACCACAAAGCACAATAAGTCTCTCAACGGCTGCGATTATATGATTAGCTTCGCGCTGGTACAATCGTGGTAGATTAATTGTGAAATCAAACAAAAATCAAACAGAAACAAAACCGCTGAAGTTTCTAGTTGATCGGCCTCAAACAATGTATAATAAGGTTATGAAGAATCAACATATACCAGTATTATTATCTGAAGTGTTAGCGTCACTGAGTCCCAAGGCAGACGAGTCGTATTTGGATCTCACTGCGGGTTACGGTGGTCACGCTAAATCAATTTTGGATGTAACACTGAATTATAAAGATTCAGTTCTTATTGACCGTGATGATTTTGCCATCAAAAATTTAACGCAGAAATTTGATGGGACTAACATTGCGATTATGAACACGGATTTTTACGGCGCAGTGCTACAGTTAATTGAGTGTGGAAAAACTTTTGATATAATACTCGCGGATTTTGGAGTTTCTTCACCGCAGCTAGATAATGATGAGCGGGGTTTTTCGTACCACAATGATGGCCCGCTTGATATGCGCATGGATAGGAGTCAGAGCCTTACCGCGGCAGACATCGTGAATCGTTGGAGTGAACGTGACCTTGCTGATATTTTTGTGAAATACGGGGAGGAGAAACCCGGTCGCGCTAAAATGTTGGCTAGGGAAATTGTCACGCATCGCCCATTTACTACTACGAAGCAACTTGCCGATGTTATCCTCGGTAAATCCAAATACAGTCGCACCCATCCAGCCGCTAAAATCTTCCAAGCTATTCGCATCGTAGTTAATGACGAACTTGGCGAGATTGAACGCACTCTGCCGCTCTTGCCTGATTTACTAAACAAAGGCGGTCGTGTCGGCATCATTACATTCCATAGTCTAGAGGATCGCCTAGTTAAGGACTACTTCAAAGAGGCTGCCAGCCATGGCGAAGAGTCTGAACTGCATTTACTCACCAATAAACCAATCGTTGCGGAGCCAAATGAGTTAGTTATCAACCCGCGAGCCCGGAGTGCGAAACTGCGAGTGGCTGTGCGGAATTGATAAAATAAAAACCATAAACAAAAAAGGAGGCAATTATGCCAAAACAAATATTAGTCGCGAATAAATCTCGCAAACAAACCATCAAAGTAAATTTCCGGTAGGAGTTTATACTTCTGGCGGGTGACGGACTTGGAAGGGATCCCGCAGAGCTCCTGAAAGGAGGAGCTGCGGGAGGGAAAAGTCCGGCAGGACCCGCCAGAAGACTAAAGTATGATATGGGCCAAAAGCCCACCAAAATAGAGTTTTCACAGAAGAGTGTGAAGTGTATGACCTTCCCGGGCTAAGTTTTGTGAGTTACTTATAGCTCTGCTCACAAAACCCCCGGACTAAGAATAAGAATTAAATAACTAATCATAATAATAAATAAAACAAACATAAACATCAAGCGAGGAAATAATGATCAGCCAAACTACCTATGTGTCGCGAAGAGAAATGAGCGCCGGTTTCGTCCGCAATCGTAATATCGTCCGACATACCAAAAAGAGCCTAGGTTCTATTTCACAAATTGTAATTGTCAGTATGCTAACTCTAGCATTTGGCCTCATTTATGTTGCTGAGGGCACCAAGGCCACCAGTTTTGACTATGAAATTTCCGCCGTAGAGTCCGAAATCACCGAAATGACCGCTCGTCGTGACGATTTAGCTGTAGAAAAAGCTCGTCTTACTTCTGTCGCCACTGCCAGAAATAGCGCTGTCGCCGCCAGTATGGAAGATGCTTATGTTACTGGTTACGCCGCTGAATAAAGTGTTATAATATACTTATGCCTCAGCCGTCCCGTATCAAAATCTTGCACAACTTGACCATAGCCGCTTTGGCCATTATCGCCGTGCGGCTCTTTTTCATTCAGATTATAGAACACGATACATGGGTCGCTAAGGCCAACGACCAACATACCTTGCTGGAAACTATTACAGCCAAGCGCGGCAGTATCTATATGATGGACGATACGGGTCCAGCACCAGTAGTTTTGAATCAGACGGTTTACCAAATCATCATCGACCCTGCCGTTACCGATAAAGACCAAATCGGCAAAGCTCTTGAAACCTACGCCAAGCCTTTCGTCACTGCTAATTTAGATGAAGTTTACAATATAGAAGGACTACGTTATTATATTGTTGCAAAAAACGTCCCATATTCCAACGCTATCAAAATCGCCGAACAGGAAATTAGTAGTGTATGGCTAAAAGAAGGGAACCAACGCGTCTATCCAGAGGGTGAGCTTGCATCTACTCTGCTTGGCTTCGTCAATGCTGATGGTCTCGGTCAATATGGTGTAGAAGGTTCGCTTAATAATCTGCTTTCCGGCAAAGACGGCCTATTAAAAACCATCGCCGACGTCAACAAAGTTGCCCTCTCTATCGGGAGCGATAACACTAAAATCCCAGCTGAAGACGGCAAGAACATAGTCCTTAGTGTTGACCGCGGTCTGGAGCGCGGCACTGAAGAAATCCTAAGCAATCACATCAATGACACTCCCGCTACGAACGCCGCCGCCCTCATTATGAATCCTAACACTGGTGAAATAATTACTATGGCAAGTTTGCCAAACTATGACCCAGCCAACTATGGCCACGTCAAAGATGCTTCCGCCTATATCAATCAAGTCACTGAAGTACCCTATGAACCAGCTTCTATTTGTAAGAATTTCGCTTTCTCTGCCGCCATCAATGAGGGCAAAATGACCGCTGACACCACATACTATAATGAAGGTGTAGAATATGTGGATGGGTTGCCAATTTACAACGCCGAACAACGCGCTACGCTTAATAACCACGAGCTCACAATGAAGACTGCCCTTTATTGGTCGCTCAACACTGGTTCCATCCATGCTCTTAAACTTCTTGGCGACAATCCAGAATCTATTACTGCCTTAGGCAGGGAAAGGCTTTACGACTACTACCATAATAAATTTCGTCTTGACCAAGCTACGGGTATTGAGCTAATTGAATCTACTGGCTTCGTTTGGGATCCGCATGCTGAGATCTATGGCCTAGATGCTGCATATGCCAATATGACCTTTGGTCAGAATCTTAGTATAACCATGCTAGAAACTGCTACCGCTTTTTCGGCTGTGGTCAATGGGGGTTACTACCGCACTCCTACGATTGTTAAGGGAACTTTAGAAGACGGGAAAATTGTACCACTAACCACAACACCTGCGACTGATTCTGCCGAGAAGAAAATAGAGGACAAAATTCTCACCGACGAAACCTCCGCCACTATGCGCGACATGCTTATCAATAATCGCAGTTACAAACTTCGCGCTGGCATAGACCGTGAAGGTTACGATGTCGGTGGTAAATCTGGTACTGCTCAGGTCATCGTTAATGGCGCCTACGATGACAGTATGAGCAATCTTGTCGGTTCTTATATTGGCTTCGTCGCACCCGCTGGAGAAATGCCTAAATATGTCATTATGGTCAAAATGTGGGGTGAAGGCGAAGCTCTATCCGGTGGCGAAGCTCAGGATCTATTTGATGACTTATCTAACTATGTTATTGACTATCTAAAAATTAAACCAAACTAATAATATGGTATAATATGTTTATGAATATTGATATTAACGGGGAAATGTTCTACGGTCTTTTGCTGGCTCTGGCGAGTTTCTTGATTTCCATGATGTTAACCCCAATTTACACCCACTTTGCTTATAAATATAAATTCTGGAAAAAACAAAAGAAGACCACTGTGGATGGCAAAACTTTACCAGTAATGACTAAGCTTCATGCTCATAAGTTTAAACGCGCTTTTCCCACAATGGCTGGACTTGTTGGTGTTATAGCCGTCACTGCCGTCACCTGGATTTTTAATCTAGATCGTGGCCAAACATGGTTACCGCTCGTTGGCTTTCTTGGTGGTTCATTTGTTGGTGTAATTGATGATGCGATCAATATTTTCGGCTCCGGTCGCGGTGCTGCAGGGCTACGCGGTCCCGTTAAATTTATGCTCATCACCGCAGTTGGTCTTGCACTTGGTTGGTTCTTTGCCTACAAACTCGGTTGGACTACCATCCTTATCCCATTTTTGGGCGACATAGAAGTTGGCATCGTGGGGATGATTTTAATCTTTGCTTTTGCCGTCGTAGCGACTTCTAACGCTGTCAATATCACCGATGGCCTAGATGGGCTTTCTGGCGGGCTCGCAATGCTTTCGTATGGATCATTCGGCGTCATTGCCTTGTTCCAGGGTAATATGTTATTATTCGGCTTCTGTATGACGATAGTCGGGTGGCTTTTGTCATATATCTGGTTCAATGTGCCGCCAGCTCGTTTCATGATGGGCGACACTGGCTCATTTGCCCTCGGCGCCGGTCTCGGTGTCGTTGCCATGATGACCAATTCGTTTCTTCTGCTACCAGTTATCGGTTTGCCGTTTGTAATCGAGACTGGCTCAAGCCTTATTCAACTAATGAGCAAGAAATTCTTCCATCGCAAAATTTTTATTTCTGCTCCTCTCCACCACCATCTAGAAGCTATCGGTTGGGGCGAAGCTAAAATTGTTATGCGTTTTTGGATTTTTGCTGGCGTTTGCGCCATCGTAGGTATTTTTCTGGCTGCTGTCGGGGGTGCAATTTGAGAAAGCATCGTTCCGATCTTGTCGTTTTATTTACCACCTTAGGCTTAATGGCACTAGGTCTCATTGTAATCTACGCTATTGGTCCAATGCGTGCCAATGTTCTCAATTCTACCTATGGTACCAATTATGGTGCCAATGATTTTTTCTTTGGTCAACTACGTTCCGTCGGAATCTCACTAGGCGCTTTCTTTCTTGCTTTTAAAGTTATTCCTTATAAGTATATTCGTAAATTCGCCAAGCCAATTATGATCTTGGCGCTTTTGGCCTCTGGGTTGCTCTGGGTTCTAGCGCTTTCTGGCTCTTCGCTTGCCAAATGCGAACTGGGCGAATGTCGCTGGTATAATCTCGGCCCAATCAGTTTTCAGCCTGCCGAATTTTTAAAGCTCGCTCTTTGTATCTATCTTGCCGATTTCTTATCTCGCAAAAAGGAGGAGGGAACGCTCGGTAAAGGTGTGGAATTCTGGCTTCCACTCATCGCTGTCTGCGGACTTTCTCTTGGCCTTGTAGTAGTTGGTCAAGGCGATCTTGGTACTGGTGTAGCTCTCATGGCAATCATTTTCGGCACCTTGCTTGTTTCTGGCCTACCCACTAAGCAATATCTCATCATGCTGGCGGTAGTGTTAGTCGTAGCGGTTGGCGCCATTGCTACTTCTAGCCATCGCATGGAGCGCATTCATGCCTGGATGGACACGATATCGGGCGCCGCTAGCAACGATTCTACATATCACATTGAAAATGCAATGCTTGCTATCGGCACGGGTGGTTTTTTCGGTGTCGGCATCGGTAATTCCGTTCAGGCTACCGGCTATCTGCCAGAATCAATTAACGACTCCGTCTTTGCCATCATGGGTGAAACTTTTGGTTTCGTTGGTCTCTTTGCTATTATCGCTATTTTTGGCGCCACGCTTCTTCATATGCTGAAAATTGCCGACCATACCGCTCCAATCAATGATCGTCTACTGGTTATCGGGGTTTTTTCTTGGACTCTTGCTCAAGTCGCCGTAAACATTATGGCAATGACGGGACTTGTCCCAGTTACCGGTATCACTTTACCACTCCTCTCTTATGGTGGCACTAGCATGATATTTATTTCGTTTGCTATTGGTTTAGTTTGCCAACTTTCGTGTTATACTAGTAGGGAGGTAATCAAAGATGAAGATATTAGTAGTCGGCGGGGGAAGTCGGATCGTAGCC
>JAZUND010000025.1:0-17879 GCA_045603965.1 Candidatus Nanosyncoccus sp.
GGGAACGACCCTTACACAACTCACATCGGCCACAGAAAGGTTCAATAATGGCACATTAGAAGACAAAAAGCAGGTTTTGTCGGCCCTTGGTTCGAACCCCATTTTAACAGATGGGCGGCTAAGCCTAGAAGAATACTTTTGGTTGCAACCGATAAAGAAAGAAAGGAAAGCTCTAATAGATGAGCTTGAAAAGGTTCGGACCGCTCCACAACAGATGAAAAACGCCTCCGAAGAGGCAGTTTATACTCACTGGTGCGGGTACAGGGAGTCGGACCCTGATCTCATCCTTGGGAAGGATACATAATAGCCGCTATACGATACCCGCGACACCCCTATTATAACATAATCACTCAAGATATGGTATAATTATTTTATGCAAGAAATTACCGACCAACTTAAAAAAGTTATTCACAACCTTTATGGTTTAGATTTTGAACCAGAACTCACCCCTTCACCCGAAAATATAAACGCTGATTACTCCACAAACGCCCCACTTAAGCTTACGAAAGAGTTACATAAACCACCAATGGAAATCGCAAAAGACTTGGGAGCAAAAATCCATGCAGAAATTACGCCCCCAGGCTTTCTTAACTTCACATTGTCAGATGATTATTTACGTAAACAAATTAACGCCTATACAGAAGATTTTGATGCCAACGTCGCCATAGACGAATATCGCGGTAAAACCATCATATGTGAATTCAGTGATCCAAATCCTTTCAAAGTCCTTCATGTTGGCCACCTCTACACGAGTATCGTTGGTGATTCTATTTCAAGACTTTATGAATATGCTGGCGCTAAAGTTATTCGCGCTAACTTTGGTGGTGACGTCGGACTCCACGTCGCCAAAACTATGTATGCCCTCGAACAAAAGGACATTGAAAACCTTCGCATTGAAGACATCGCCAAGTGCTATATTGAGGGTACCGCTCTCTACGATGAAGACGAGCGTGCTCATTCGGAAATTACTAAGCTCAACAAAGAAATTTACAAAATCAACGCCGAGAACCTCCACGACAGCCCTTTGGCAGAACTTTATTGGAAGGGCAGGGAACTCTCCTATGAATATTTCAATAATTTTTATGCTAAAATCGGTGTTCACTTTGATAAATACTATCCAGAATCCACCGTTGCCGCTCTCGGTTTAAAGACGGTCAAAGAGCAGCTCGAAAAAGGCATTTACGAATACTCTGACGGAGCCGTCATTTTTAATGGCGACAAGTTTGGTCTTCATACCCGTGTTTTCATCAACAAAGAAGGCGTCCCTACTTACGAGGCTAAAGATGTTGGTCTCATCTTTACCAAGTGGCAAGATTGGCATTTTGACAAATCCATTGTCATTACCGGTAGCGAGCAGCTAGATTATATGAAAGTCGTCCTGAAATCCATCGAGCAATACGCCCCTGATTTAGTAGAAAAAACCACTCACCTAACTCATGGTCTCGTCAAACTTCCTGGCGGCGTTAAAATGTCCTCCCGCAAAGGCAATTTTCTAAAAGCCGTCGATGTCTTAAAAATGATCGATGATGAACTTGTCGAAGAATACAATTCGAGAGACTCAGTTGTTTCTCTCGCCGCCACCAAATACACTTTCCTTAAATACAAAATGGGTGGCGATATCATCTTCGACCCTAAAGAATCCGTCAAAATGACTGGCAATTCTGGTCCCTACCTCCTCTACTCCGCCGTCAGAGCTAAGAAGATCCTCCAACGGGTTGATTTAGCGCGGGTGACGCCGTCGGAGGGGGACCCCCAAAATGTTTCGCCAAAAAATTTTGGGGGAGGAGACGATGGCAGGACCCGCGAGGAACGCACTCTAATTAAGAAACTTTTGGAATATAAAACAACTTTACAAGAATCAGTGTGCGAAATTGCCCCGCATAAGTTAGCGAATTATTTATATGAACTCGCTCAGGACTTTAGCCGCTTCTACGAATGTTGCCCCGTCACCGGCAGCGACCAAGAAGCTGAGCGCGTGAAGCTTGTTAAACTCTACCTCGCCGTCATCACTCATGGCCTAAATCTTCTCGGCATTGAAATTCCTGAATCAATGTAACTGAAACTTGCTTAGTTGTGTTATAATTATTGCAAACAGGTCATATATAAGGAGCGCAATGGGAGAAAAACCAACAGGCGATTCAGTTTCTATGCCAGAAAATGAATCCAACACTGAATTAAAACAGAAACAAACGCAAACGGAAAATCCACAACACGCCTTTTCCAAATCAAAGCTTTTCGCCATCGTTGCGGCAACAGTCTGTGCCGCCTCAGTGACGGTACTCGCCATTGTGTTGCTTTTGACCCGCGGCGCCAGTCCTGCTCTTGCCACTAAAATTCTTAGCATAGAGCCTACCGATCTAAAAGACGGTATTCTTAGCGAAAACTCCCATTTTATCGTTAAAGCTGAAAATGCTTCACCGGAAAGCATTCGCAGCTCTATCTATTTAGAGCCAGCCATTGACTATCATATCAAAGAAAACATCAAAGGTTCCGAATATGAAATCATTCCCGCTTCCAGACTTGCCGATAATACCATATTTAATGTAGACACAGTTGAAGACGAAACTATTACATATAAATGGGCCTATCAAACCAAAAACAAACTTTCCGTTTCTAAAATCTATCCCGCAAATGGCGCCAATTACGTTTCCGAAAACTCCGTTATTGAATTTAGTTTTTCATATCCTGACATCCAAGATGTTTCAGATCATTTTTCCATCACGCCACAAATTGCTGGCACTCTTGAAAAACTAGATTTTTCCTGGCGCTTTACTCCAAGCGAACCACTGAACAAAGATACTACCTACGAAATTACCATTTCTGCCGGTTTAAAGTATGGCGATCAGAAAATGACGGAGGATTTTCATTCAAGTTTTTCAACATTTGAACATGGCATTGTGTCTTCAAGTACCAAAAATCAAAACATAACTTTGGATGGCGTGTCTATTTTTACCGAGTCCGAAAGCCCAATTATAGTTTTTAACAGAAACGAACGCGAATATTTAGACAATGCGGCCTATGTTTCGGTCGAGCGAATTGACACCGCCGATGCCTATATTAAGTATTTGCAAGGTGAGCGGGTCGACACTGCAGAAGTCGGCAATTATGACTTTGAAAAAACCGCAATCAATAACTACGGCTATAGTTCAGCGATACTTACCCAGACATTACCAGCCGGATATTACATTTTTAATTTCAAATCTGATAACGGCCAAAATTTATACACTGCCGACGTTGAAATTAGCAATCTGGACGCTTATGCTTTCGAATCAGAACGTGATGTTCTTGTTTGGGTCGCACAAGATGGTGAACTAAAATCTGGCGTCAAGGTCATTTTCAAAAACAAGGATTACGAAACTGGCGACAACGGCCTTCTCGTAATCAACGATGTTTCAGATTATTCAGACAAGTTAGATTATCTTAAAATTGGCAATTCTGATCAGCCTCTTGTTGTTGCTCTCAAAAACTTCAGAAACAACAACTATCCACGTGGTTTCATTTATACGGACCGCCCACTTTATATGCCAACCGACACCATCAAGATATGGGGATACGTCCCACTGGCATTTTTCAGAGATGCGCCAAATCGTGAGAATTTTAGCATTGTCTTCGATACCATTAAAAAACAGGTTACTATTGATAAAGACGGTTTCTTCTCGACCGAAATTAAGCTAGAAAATTATAAAGATATTGGCGGCATAATTAACCTAGAATACAATGATGCCACGATTGCATCTCGCAATATAGAAGTCGCCAACTATACACTTGAAAACTACATTTATGAATTTGTCACGCCAAAGAATTATGTCTATGCAGGCGAAGACATTAACATTACCGTCAAAGTTTCGCACGTTACAGGTTTTCCGGCCATCAACAAAGATGTCGTTGTAACATATCGTAGCCATGATTACTATGGCACTACTGATGGTAATGGGGAAATTGCATTTTCGCTACCTACAGGTTATAGCGTCGCAAGTTGGGAGAGCCCATCCAACTACGAAACTGTCTATATCTATGCTAAATCAGGTGGAGCCGAATATAATAAGTATTCTACCGGTACGAATTTCTTTGTGTTCAAAAACAATCTATCACTTTCCGGCATTCATGTTAACGATGCTGAGCAACTTGAATTCACCGCTAAGATCCTAAATCTCGGCGCCACCACCAAAGTAAATTACGGTTTCCGAGACGTCAATCAGACTAACTACTCCGGTCCCGCCAAGGTTAGATTTTACGAAGATCGTCACTCACGTTATATCAGTGGATATAGATACAATGAATACACCAAAGAAAATGTACCAGTTTATACTACTAACTACACATCATCCGTAATCAGCGAGATAGATGCAATCTTTGAAGACGGCAAACTTATTTGCGATTACCCAACTGATTTTAAAGATCCCGAAGAAAATGTCTACTATAGTTACCGCGCTGCAGTTTCTGCTACCGACCCTGATGGTCGTCCTGCTTATTCGTACAATGTCTATTATCATGAGGGTCATTATCTTGGTCAAAGTCAGAACGATCCTCTAAATCACGGTGCCATCATGACCTACAATCTTTACAGCCCTATCAGAAACGAAGCGTACAGCCTATATCGTTTTGGGCTTAAAGACACCGCTGGCACTTCACCATATTCCATCGGCGATACGCTGAAGCTAGGACTTTACGACCTCACCGGTTCCAATATTGAGAACCAAGGTCAAGTTCTTGCTATTGCTTATCAGGAAGACATCATAAGCGCAAACATTTTTGATAATAATACTCTAGATTTAAAATTCGACCAAAATCTTTATCCAGGTGCAGAAATCGCTGGCGCCTACTTTATAGACGGCAAATTCCATCGCGTTGCTCCACAATTCCGTGATTATGACGAAAATGATTCTAAATTAACCGTCAAGATAGAACCAGACCAGACTTCTTATCAGCCAGGCGATGAGGCTACAGTCAAGGTGGTCGTTACTCGGCCAGATGGTACTCCTGCGAGTGGGCGCGTTAATCTTTCGGTTGTCAATGAAGCCATCTTTAGTGCTACAAATGATGATACTTCAATTCTAAACTCCATTTATGCAAATAAATATTTGAAGTCATACTCCGTGTCAACTTTCCGTGACTATGAACTCATCGGCGGCGACGGTAGAGGTGCTGCCGGTGGCGGTCGTGCTAATTTTGGCGACACAATCTTCTTTGGTGAACAGTTGCTCAAAAACGGCGAAGCGACCTTTAAATTTAAATTGAATGATAGCATCACCTCGTTCAGGCTTACGGCTTTTGCCGTAGAAAACGGCTCCACTATTAACGCCGGCGTTGGCGTTGCAAACGTTTCTTCCTATTTGCCGTTATCTATTTCAGCTGTTATTCCCAAGAAAGTCAAAAATACCGACGATCTAGTCATTAGTGCTAAATCTATTGTTTCTTCTGGCGACCAGGTTGATTATACTTTCGCCATTAAAGAGTCAGACAAAGTTCTTACTGCATCGGCCGCACCAGGTCAGTCAGTTTCAGTTAATTTCGGCAAACTTAGCGTCGGCCAATATACCTTGTCTATCTCCGCTCGCGATTCGGCAGGGAACACTGACGAAGTTATATACCCAATTGAAATTACCGAAACTGCTCAAGAAGTCGCCATCACGAAAACCGTTGCGATTAATCAAGATACTGTCATCACTCCAGTCAAGAATCCTATCATTGTAGAAATATACAATCGTGATACCGCCGAGTATCTTAAATATCTTAATTTTCTGGAATCCAATCGTACCAGTCGTCTAGATACTATTGCTGCTTATTACAAATCTCTAGAATACAGGAATAAATATTATGGCGAAGACTCCACGATGACGATTCCAAACCTAGACAGTTATCTTACTCCAGATGCCGCTCTGCGACCATTAGAAAATGCTGAAGGCGACCTCATTCTCACTGCCTTAGCCAATTATTATACTGGCGAATTCTTCAGCCTCAAAGCCTCCAACTATAACGTTGGTCTAGATGACAATCTTACTACTTCCATCGAAAAACTTCTAGTTTTGGCGAGTTTTAAATCACCAGTTCTATTAGACTTACGTTCTGCGGCAAGCTTAGAGACGATTACGGATAGCGACCGACTTCTCCTCGGTTTGGCTTTCGCATTTATTGGTGATTATGATTATGCTACATCTATTTACAATGATCTCGATAAGGCAGTGCTACGCCAAGATCTTCTTGCTACATTGTCCAGTTTCATTGACCAATCAGAAACCGCCGAATTAATTAATCAAGTCATGTCGTCTAACCCTGCTTCCGAGTATTTGCCATTTGCCATCATCTCATTCTTCGAAAACAATGTTGTGGATCTATCCGCTAAGAGCCAGCTCTCCATCACTATCGATGACAAGACGGATGAAGTTGAAATCTCTCCATTACAGATCTTGAAAAAAGTTTACTATATCAATGATCTTTCGAATATTGAATTTGATTCGAACTCAGATGATCTCTTTGCCACTTACTATTACCAAGGTAAAATCACCGATCTCGGCGAAGCGTTTGAAAACGACCTTTCAGCCAGTCTTTCTGGTGACATCGTCGTAGGTCAGAACGTAGATTTGTATATTGACATTTCTTCACTTGTCGGTGCGACTCGCAATGGAGAATTAAACATTGCACTCCCATCAAACCTCAAATTCTCATCCATTTTCACGGGCGAAAACGGTCTCTACCTTGTTCGCAATAATAATGAATACGTTAAACTCTCGCTTTCGGAAAATTACAAAGATAATGTCATCCGAATCCCACTTTACGTTGCGGCTTCAGGCAACTACGAATTTGAACCTATCATATTTGTAAACAACAATACATACCATTTATCCAATAGTTTCACTTTTGACGCATTATAATCCATCCAAACTCGTGTATAATATAATATATGTATTATAATCTTTCCGTAGATAAGAAATCAAAATCTAAATCTAAGAAACCCGCCAACGATCAGCCCATAGATAAGAAGACTCTTATAATCACCATTGCGGTGCTTATGTTTAGCGTTCTCGCTGCTTTTAGCAGTACGAAACTCATCGAATATTTGAATCCCACCCCTGAACCAGAAGTCGCTGACGATTCCGTTATCGACATTAACACGGAATTGAACCTCGCTTTTCTCCGTCTAGAATCAAATAAGCAAAATCTTATTTACAGTCCACTCTCCATCAAAAACGGTCTCTCCCTCCTGAACGCAGGCGCCGACGGTGTCACCAAGGCTCAAATCGAGAAAGTCCTCGGCGACGATGTGATGCTTGATCGTGACGCGTCTAATTCATCCGATAAACTTTCACTTGCAAATGGAGTATTTATTCGCGATACTTTTAAAGATAACATCCTTAAAGTCTACGCCAAAACCATAGAAAAAGGCTATAACGCCGAAATAATTTATGACTCATTTTCTAGCAGCAAAACTATGGACGACTGGGTTAGTGATAAAACTTTCCACCTCGTAGACAAACTCGGCTTTACTCCGCGTGACAATACCGAGCTAGTCCTTATCAACGCTCTCGCGCTAAAACTAGACTGGCTTTATCCGTTTGAATCTAGTCATACTTCCGGGCGCGACTTTTTTACTGCCGATAATCAAACCATCGCTGCCACCACTCTGAACATGACCACCAGTTCCAGCGACATTTATTATTATCAAGATAATTCCGCCACTCTCGTTACTTTGCCACTTGAGCCAGTCAAAGATGCTAAGTTGGAATTTGTTGCTCTTATGCCGTCTGGTGATCTCGCAAACTATATACGAAATCTAAATCTCGCCACTATTGACTCATTTATCAGCTCCGCTACTCCAGCAAACACCACCAAGGACGGCATTGAACTTTACATCCCAAAATTCAATTTCGACTACGAACTCAAATTCAAAAATGACCTCATGCGTCTCGGCATCACCGATGCTTTCAGTGAAAACCTTGCCGATTTCTCTAAAATGTCTAGCGAGCCGCTATATGTATCTGATGCTATTCATAAATCCAACATCGATTTTTCCGAAAAGGGCATTAAAGCCGCCGCAGTCACCTCCTTCGCCATGAATGTTACTTCTGTCATGCCTGGCACTGAGCCACAACCACTCGTTCTCAAGTTCGACCGTCCATTCCTTTTCCTTATTCGTGATAAAGGAAACGGTACCATCTGGTTTGTCGGCACCGTCTATCGCCCCAATCTCTGGTCGGATGATGCCAAAGAGTATCTCACGCAATCTTTCTAGCTTCTCGCTAAAATCAGTTTTTATGGTATAATAATAACATATGAAAAAAGCCAAATTACTCTGGATAGATTTAGAAATGACCGGCCTTGAGCCAGACAAAGATCGTATTTTGGAAGTTGCTGCCATCGCCACCGATATGAAATTAAACGAAATCGCTCGCTACGAAGCAGTTGTCAAAGTCGACGAGCAACTAATGCAAAGTCGCATGGTTGGTGATTTTTGGGACAAGAATAGTACTTCTCGCGATGCTCTTATCGCACAAAATAAAGACGGTAAACCAGTTGCCGAAGTCGAGAAAGAGCTTCTGCAATTCTTGGATCAGCATTTTGGCGAAGAGATCTATCTCGCCGGTAATTCCATCCATCAAGATCGTAAATTTATCGAACGTGAAATGCCGAATCTTAACAAGCGTCTGCACTATCGCATGCTGGACGTTTCTGCCTGGAAAATTTATTTTGAACACGCTCGTCATCAAAAGTTTCAGAAGCCGGAAAATCACCGCGCGTTAGACGATATTAACGGAAGCATAGAGGAACTCAAATGGTATTTGACATTCTTAAAGTAACTGGCATTGGCGATTACGTAGCAAAGTCCGAAAAATCTCGCACTTTATATTTAAAAAACGACAAAGCGTTTCTCGTCATCAATCAGAACACCATTGAGGTCCGTACCGACGGGGAATTGAAGAAACTCTTAACCGACAAATATGAATCTGTCATGGAATCCCGCTACTTTGGGCGTGGTGGCATCGAAATAGTCCTTGCCAATCAGCTATCGCAAGATGAACTATGCGACCTCGTTCGTTTAAGTTATAATCTCACTAGCTAATTCATCAAAAAAGCCATCCGCAAGATGGCCCTTTAAGTTTTTGCAAAAACTCTTACAATTTCTTTTCTGCTTTCGCCATTTTAGCTTCTTCTAGCTCAGCTTTTTTATCGCGTCGGCGATTGATACGATTCATTGCTTTTACAATCATAAAGATTACCCATGCGATTACCAGAAATTCAATCACATTTTGCAAAAAGTTACCATACGCAATAATCGCTTCATCGCCAGTGCCAAAGAAATTTGGAATTCGAATTGCGAGCCCAGTAAAATCTACACCACCAGCAATCAATCCCACGATTGGCATCACAATGTCATTGACGAGTGAGTTAACGATTTTTGTAAATGCGCCACCTACGGCCACGCCTACTGCGAGATCTACTACCGAACCGCGATTAATGAACTCAATAAATTCCTTACGGAATCCGCCACTTTTCTTGTGAGCGTTGCTTGCCATTTCTTTTGCCTTCGCAAGCGCCGCCGCTTTTTTATCTTCTTTTTCTGCCATCATAACTCCTTTCTTTATTTGGCTTCCGAGAAACTATTAAATTTATCGTACAAAGTTTCAAGACTACCCATTGATGATTCTAGTGCGCTTTTTAGCTCACTATTATTGGTGGACTTATAAAGACTTTGTTCTTCCGAATATATTATCGTGATTTCGTATTCCATTTTATGTGCAAAAATTCTATCTAGCGTTCCATTAATCTTTGCTTCAAATAAATCAGACTCTAGTCCATCTCGCTCCAAATCCGCTTGGTTCGTCAATTCATTACTCGCCGAACCACGATAATCATAATTTTCTTCTAGATACAAAGTTATATCGCGACTTGTATTACTAAGCACCGAATACATAGACGCTACGCTAGAACGCAAATCTGATGATTTGACGCTAGACTGGTAATCCGAAATTACTTCTGCCGTATTGTCTAGATGTAGAACCAGTGCAATCGCTCGTGATTTACCATCTGTGCCACCACTACTAAGTACCGCCCCAACTATCATTATCAGCACTAACGCAACTAGCCCAATCACCCCTACCTTGAAAAAAGGCGACGACAAAATCCCGCTTTTTTGCTTCGGTATGCTCGTCGGCCTCACTGAGGCAGAGATTTGATTCAGATACTCCTGCTCGTTCATGCTATAATAATTATATCATGAACGACGCGAAGGAAGAAATTAAATCTCGTCTCGCGGTGGAAGATGTGATTGGGCAATACGTAGAGTTGAAACGCGCCGGCCGTACACTCAAAGGCCATTCGCCTTGGGGTGTTGATAAAACTCCAAGTTTCATGGTTTCGCCAGAAAAAGGCATTTGGCACGACTTTTCTGCTAACAAAGGTGGCGATATTTTTTCTTTTGTCATGGAAGTTGAAGGCATTGGATTCAAAGAAGCGATGGAAAAACTTGCCGCTCAGGCTGGTGTAGACCTTACCAAATATCGTGGTGGCGATCCCGAAGTCGCTAAGCGCAAAGTTCGCGCCAAGGAAGCTCTTGCTCTTGCCGCTAAGTATTATCAAGCCTGCTTGGTACGCAGCCAATCCGCTCGCGACTATGTTTTTTATAAACGTCACATGAATCGCGGCACAATTGAAGAGTTCAAAATCGGCTACGCTCCCGCTTCTGGCAAAGCCTTGCTAGAAGTTCTAAAAAAACGCGGTTTTTCTGAAAGGGAATTAGACGCGGCTGGTTTGCTCAATCAGTACAAATCCGACCTTTTCCGTGATCGCATGATGGTACCATTCATTGATACCACTGGCAATGTCATCGGCTTTACGGCTCGTATCCTCGGTAAAGGCGAACCAAAATATCTTAATACGCCCGAAACTATTCTTTTCAATAAGTCCCGTTTTATTTTTGGTCTTCACAATGCGAAGGAAGCTATTCGACGTAATGGTTTTGTCGTCATCGTGGAAGGCAATATGGATGTGATTTCTTCCCATCAAGCCGGCGTTAAAGAAGCCGTTGCAACTTCTGGTACCGCTATGACCGAGCAGCATCTCAAGGCTTTGTCAAACCTCACCAGTGATATCCGTCTCGCCTATGACGGTGATGCGGCGGGAATTAAAGCTACCGAACGCGCCATTATGCTTGCTGGCAATCTCGGTATTGATCTTACTGTCATCTCAAACTACCACGGCGCCAAAGATCCAGATGAACTCATTCAGAAAGATCCCAAGCTTTGGGAACAAGCCGTAAATGACCGCATCCCGGCCGTAGATTGGTTACTTACTAAATATGAAGAGAGTCTCAATCTCCGTCTCGCTCCCGACAAGAAAAAGTATTCCGATATTGCTCTTAAATTATTAAGCTATATCAAAGATGAAATTGAACGCGCCAGTTATGAAGAAAAAGTCGCTACCATTCTCGGCGTAGACGTCGCTATTCTTCGCGAAAAAGGTGACCGTCTAAATCAGAAACTAGCCGAATCCTCCCGTCGCAAATACCTAAAGAAACCCAAAACTATCGTCACTCCAGACCACATCAAGAAAATGGAAGATAGCCTCCTCGCTCTCAAACTTTTCGGCGGCATCGTAAAAACCGATATCCCACTTGAGCCACCAGCAGACGATGCTCGCATTGACGAACTAGAACTCATCTTTAATCGTGATCATGATGGAATTAAAAATCCCAACTATGAAAAAGAGGCCGCTGAACTTTTTGCACGTTACAACGACGCTCTTGATAAACAGAGAATCGCCGATTTAAGTGCTCGACTAGCTGCCATCGACGAAAGTGATGACGAATACGACAAAATTATTCGCGAGATTAATGACTTGCAAAAATCTCAGAAAAGATTATAATTATCTGAAATGGATTCAAATAAAGACGATATTTTGAACGCAAAAGATTTAAGCCTTGATTTTGATGAACCAGAGTCGGCAGACCTTGAAGGCGAAGAAGAGTTTTCCGACGAAGATCTCGCTATCACTGCCGAGAATGTAGACGCTTTCGCTGACGACAGCGTCCGACTTTATTTAAGGGAAATTGGTAAAATCCCTCTGCTCACGCCCGAAGAAGAAGCCGACCTCGCCGCCCGCATCGTTAAAGGCGACAAGAAAGCTAAGGATAAAATGGTTGAGAGCAATATGCGCCTCGTCGTTTCTATCGCTAAACGTTACGGCGGTCGTGGTCTTGATTTTCTCGATCTCATTCAAGAAGGGAACACTGGTTTGCTTCGCGCCGTAGATAAGTTTGACCCAGACAAAGGTTTCAAATTTTCTACTTATGCTACTTGGTGGGTACGCCAAGCCATTACTCGCGCTATCGCCGATCAAGCCCGCACTATTCGCATTCCAGTTCACATGGTGGAAACTATCAACAAAGTTCTTCGTACTACTCGCAAGCTCACTTCCGAATTAAATCGTGAACCAACTAACGAGGAAATTGCTGAAGAACTCGGTATGGAGCCAGATAAGATTGATTATGTCATGCGCATTAAGCAAGATATTGCCTCCCTCGATGCTTCCGTTGGCCGCGAAGGAGACGACGAAGATTCCGTACTGGGTGATTTCGTAGAAGACGAAGAGCGCGACAGTCCAGAGGATGCCGCCGCTAACCAGATTTTGAAAGAACAACTTTCCGAAATCATTGCTACCTTAACTGACCGCGAACAGAAAATCATCCGTCTCCGCTTCGGCATTGGTGGCGGTCGTCCGCACACACTTGAAGAAGTAGGTAACGAATTTGATGTTACTCGTGAGCGCATCCGTCAGATTGAAGCTAAGGCTTTGTCTAAACTTCGCAAGAATAAAGACACTAAAAAATTGCACGAATATTTAAAGTAGGAGCACGCGCATGAAAGCAACTCTTTCACATATTAAGACGATAATAGCAGGTGGCCTTACTCTGTTCACCGCCACCATTTATCGTGTCAGCGCGTACGCCTATGATGGTGCAATTATCCATACCAATTCAGATGGCAAAGAGGGAATTGAAGAACTCCTTGGCATCATAGTAGACATCATGACTGCTGGTATCGCCATCCTTGCGGTTATCGGCATCACAATTTCCGGCATCCAATATCTTACCACCAGTGGCAACGAAGAGAAACTCAAGAAGTCCAAGCGTCGCATTTTTGAAATTGTTATCGGTCTCGCTGCCTATGTTCTTATTTACGCACTACTTAAATGGCTGCTACCAACCTTTAATGGCGTCAAAACCAATTAGGTGGTTGCAGTGAAGCGTTTACTGATTGTCTACAATCCACATTCGTCTCAATATATCCACGTTCGTGACGAGATACTTGCGAAAGCTACCAAGTTAAAAGGCCGTTTAGTCGGCAAGTTTGCCATTGAAAAAGAGTCTTTTGAGTCTAACGTAACACGCCTCGGACGAGTACTCCGCAACGGAGATTTCGTCCTTGCCGCTGGTGGTGATGCTACTGCTGCTGTTTGCGCCAATGCCATCTTGAACTCCGACAAAGACATCACTCTTGCCGTTCTCCCTTACGGCAATTTTAATGACCTCGCTCGTACACTTGGCACCATAACTATGGAAGATGTTTTGCAAGATTCTTTAGTTAAGAAACTTTATCCACTAGACATTATTGTAGATGGCAAACATTGGCGCTATGCTACTTGTTATGTCACCATCGGCATGACCGCCGAATCAGTCGTGATTTTTGATGATCCTAAAATTCGTAAGAAAATGCAACAAGGACACAAAAGCTCCTGGCGTTCCTATCTCCAGCTTGCTGACTGGTATTTCAAAAATCGCCACAAGAAACAATTTATCCCCGAGTTTAAACTCAACGGCAAACGCCAAAGCACCAAAATTTCCGATTATGCCGCTCTTAGCGGACGTTCCATGTGTCGCGTAATGAAGGGCCGTGAGGATTATTTGAAGCCTATCACTTTCCGTAGTGAAGTTTCGCAAACGGTCAGTTTTCCTAAACTTTTCGTTCTTATGGCAAGAAGTATCCTTCATCGCGTTCCAGGCAGTGATACTAAGGGCGATATCTTGGAGTTTACCAAGCCATCCACGATCTCTCTCCAGGCTGAAGGAGAATACGCTACCTTCCACAATGTTCGCAAGATCGAAGTCAAAAAACCTACTAAGTTCATCAAAGTTGTCCAAAATTAGAAAGGAATTACTATTGTGCCGGCAGACCGTGACAATCTTCAAAAAACTATTCGCTACATGAAAGCGCACTGGCCTAGTCCTGTTAAAGCAGAATGGCAAGTCGGCTTAGAAGAATATCCAGTTATTTTACAACAAATCATCGCCGATTTTACCGCGAGTAAAACCAAAAATCATCAGTTCATTCGTATTGCTGGACTTTCCGGCTCTGGTAAAACTACTCAGATTTTACCAGCCGTTGAAGCATATTGTACTAAAAGGGAATTAAATCCAGTTCTCGTCGCTGCCCGTCTTTTCGTGGAATATCACCCACATTTTAAAGAGATTAAAGATTTCTATGGCGAAAAAGACCTTCGCAAAATGACTGACGAGTTCAGCACTATCATGATGTTCCTCACTTTGTCGGCCCTTACCGAATTTGGCTACGATATTATACTTGACGTTACTTTATTAGATCCAGAAGTAGAACAAATCCTGTTAACCATGTTAAACGAGCATCATTATGATGCGCTACTTTTGATGATCGCTACTTCGCCCGCCGTTACTGAACATTTCTTGAAAGGCCGTGCTTGGCGTCACACTGCCGAAACCGAGCAAGAGTTCATTCGCGCCACGAAGCGAGCCATTGATTTCTATGCCAAGCATGCTCCAGATATGCACATCATCCTTTGGAGCGTTTATGATAAACCGCCAGTTTATGATGGTTTAATTCGCGATTGTCTTGCTATTTTTAGCGACTACTCCTCTCGCACTGATTTGCCTGCCCATGATGACGACGCTCGTCGTGAAGCAAAAATAAACTATCTAACTAATCTGTAATTCTCTATAGTGTTGTAAATATTACAACACTATTTTTTACACGAATTATTTTGCCTATGTTATAATATAAGTGCAATTATTCAACAATATATATTAAGCCAGGCATTTTTAATAAGTGGCATATCAAACGTATATTTGGCACCGAAAGGAGTCTAATCGTTGGATATGCCACCTGGCAGACAATTGTTGGATAATTGCACCCTTGCGGTGCCATTTTTATATACGCTTTTTAGTGGCACCGCATGGGACTAGATGGTAAAAAGTGTAAAAGCGTAAAGTGAGGCAAGCATACATGAAGAAAAGAATCATCAAGTTATTGAATAATATCAGGACGGATGACGACTGGAGTAAGACTCCCAAAATGTTTACGACAGTAAAATCTTGGGGAAGGAAGCCTTTAGCACCCGTCCTGATGCTTGCATTGTCCTTCTTCAGCCTAAGCTCTGTTTCCGCTCTCACCTATAGCTCTGATGTAGATTTAAATTTCACCATTAATTCTAGCGTTTCAGTAGCAGTATCAGGAGATTTAACAATTGATAATCTAGCTCCTGGCAATACAGCAGACAGTAATGACATTACGATTACTGCTAGTACTAATTATATTGATGGTCTCATTCTCACCGGCACAGTAGGAAATAACACCGACACTAATCCCTCACATAATAATACTAGCCTCACTCATACCAATGGGACTAATACATTCACCAGTCTATTGCCTACCGACTCCTACAGCAATCTAAATGATAATTCCATCACTACTAATACTTGGGGTTATGCCACTAAGCCTACTTCCGGCGATAATCAAACCTGGTCATCCTATAGTGGGCTACCTATTTATAATGATGCTAGTGGCGGTACTGTCTTACTTACTGCTACTACACTAGGTACTAATACGCTACTCTTTAAAATTGGCGCTAAATCCTTATCCACCCAAGTAGCTGGTACTTATACCAATACCATCAATTTCACTGCTACTACGAGAATCGTCACTACGAACTACACTATCAGCTATATCGATACTACATCAGAAGCCACCAATCTTCCAACTAACCAGGCTGGTACCATTACTGCTCCTACTTACGTCAATCTCAACCAAACCGTACCAGAAAGAGCGAGCTATAGCTTCGTTGGCTGGTGTTCAGTAAACAATTCGTCGGACCCTTCTACCTGCACCGGCACCACCTACCAGCCAGGAGACCCCATTACCGTACTCAATCCTGGAGGGAGCCTAACTATACCACTATATGCGGTGTGGGAAGAGGCTGGGGAGACGTGGTTATTCAATGAGACAATAACCGTTACCGTTAGTAATGACTATTATATTGATTATTCGATTGGCGGCAATAATTATACTCACCTCTGGTATGGTGCTAGCCCAGCTTTTGGCGATGGTGATATGGCTCTAATGGGCTCAATGACATTCGTGGGAGCATTCTACCTACAAGAATGCCGAAGTATTCATAATCATACTTCTTGCAATTTGGGGTACTGGATACGAGAATCTGACCGCACTATCACCATCACCGGTGGTGACGACTTTAATAATGCAGACTTCCGTTCCTGGCTCTCTGCCAACGCCACCCAGCTATAACTCCAGCGCCAAGCCTAGTGAATGCTGACTTTAATTATATGCCTAACTTTGCCATCCTAGTCGTGATTATGGTCGTTAAGTACTAGGACATATCCACTAGCATCACTACGATCTTAATAGCTACATCCGTCAAGATTATAACTGATTTAGATTAATCTCCGGAAAATGATTCCTAATATGCTCAGCATACCCATTATCAATGTGTTTCCACGCATCTTTCATTCTCGCCACCTCAGTCTGTGTCTCATCACCACCATCCACAAATTGTGCTAAGAATGCCGATTCGAACTCTTCCGGCACCGGTCTCGACACCATTCGTGCTACATCCATATTTGGGTTGCCTGTCCCCGCAAAGCAGAAATCAATCACCCCAATTACGCGATCTTTGTCATCTAACAGAATATTCCCAAGGTTCAAATCACCATGCACCATTTTATTCTGCTCTGTCGCTCGGATATATTCATGATCTTCGTCAATATGACATTCATAATGCTCATAATCTAGTTCGTGCAAGAAGTCCGATAGTGGATACTTCACTTCTTTTGGCGCTCCCCTTAGGTCAATTCCCGATAGCTCTTTGATAAACTTCGCCGTATCATATGCTACTCCAGTCAGCGCCGTATGCGACAAATGGTAGATTCTGTCTCCTAGCGTATAGCCCTCAATTTTCTGATGCACTGAAAACGGACGTCCTTTTGTGTCATAACAAAGCTTCATCTGTGGCGTATAAAAAGAAGTTTTGCCTTCCACAAAATTACATACCGCCGCATCTTTTACAATCATCTTTGACCAGAATGGATTTCTCGGAAACCGGAAAAAGTACGAGCCTTCATTGGTCGTCACTTCAATTACAATATTCGTCCAGCCAGTCAAAATATGTTCAGTCTTCTTTATCTCTTTCTCCGGCATCGTTTCGGCAATGATCTCATCTAGTGGGTCCGACGGTACAAAAAACCTATCCATACAAATATTATACCACATTTGGCGGGTGACGGATTTGGAGGGAACCCCCAAAATGTTTGTTTGCAAAATTTTGGGGGAGGAAAATCCGGCGGGACCCGCCCATTGTGCTATACTAATAATATGGACAATGTTAAGATTCTTGCTATCGTCGGCATGAGCGGCAGCGGTAAGTCAGTAGTGGTAGATCACTTAACCGACAAAGGCTACCCGAAAGTTTATTTCGGCGGCATGATTTACAAAGAAATGGAGAAACGGGGAATTGAACGCACTGCGGATGGAGAATCAGAAAAAAAATTCCGCGAAGAAATCCGAGAAAAAGAAGGCAAAGATTGGGTGGTACGCCAAGTTATTGCTGAAACGAAAGATCTC
>JAZUND010000026.1:0-59837 GCA_045603965.1 Candidatus Nanosyncoccus sp.
CAAGAGATACCTTAATTTTAGCATAAAAATTAACTTTTTTAACATGAGCAGTCACAATTTTACCATAATCACTCGCGTTTTTGCCATAAGAAAAATCCCCCGTTTTTATCACGGAGGATTCATAAAGGTCACGTTTTCTTACACTTGCCAAGCCAGCTTTTGCGAATTTCTCTTTTTGCTCGCCGCAATGACTTTGATTTCGGCTGCTGCCGATTGTGCTTTCTGCCAAAGTCCCGAATGATATCGCTTGTCAACACGGCATGCTCCCTCGCATAAGGTTCCATATAGGTTCCATCCGAAAAGTACAAGCCATCCACTCGTGCAACCCAATTCTCAAAACCAGGTATCGGCATCATCGGATTACCAAAGCCAGACAGCTCCTTCATTACATACGAAGTTTCCGACACTAGCATCGCATCATGCACCGCAGAAGCAAACGCCAACACCCAAAAATCTTCGTATCGACATCTCCACTTAGACACCAGCCCTTCACCAGGACCATCTTCGCCAAAATACTCCCGGCGACTATAGATGACTTTGTCCGTAGTCAAATCAGCCACATACAACCTCAGCCCAATCCGAAACTCCACCCACGCATGCCTGTCCGTAATATACGATTTCTTGTTCCGGTCATTTTTGTAGATACCTTGATACAAGATAGTCGACTTGTTGTCTTTCAGGATTATCATCGCAATAGCCGCTGCTTCATAACTAAAATTATCCTTCGCCCATTCCCCCATTCGCCTAAACGAACCATTTACAACGTATCGAGCTAAATCCAGGCCGTGGAAAAAATAATTTGCCGATTCAAGCATGAAATCATCAACATCACCAGAAATGATATTTTTGACCAGCGCCGTGATATTCATCCCGCACAGTACAGCCATGCAGATAGAACCGATAATTACCAAAGTATCCATCGCCAAACTTTTCCCAGCATCATGCCAGAAATAGAACAGATACAACGCCACCCATGCCACTGACAACACTACAATGAGTCTCAGCCTCATTCTCTTGCTTGCCAACGATTCTCTCAAAGAAAACACCACCTTATTAAATTTCTAGGGCACTAAAAAGCCCTCATCCTTTAATTATAGCACAAACGTGATTACTTGTCAACCAAACCACTCTATGTTATAATCTGGTAATGATTTGGAACGAACTCCCAAGACCATTTCTTATTCTTGCCCCCATGGAAGGCGTCACCGACATTTCCTTTCGTCAAGTCATCGCGAAAGCCGGTCGCCCCGATCTTTTTTTCACTGAGTTCACCAACGTATCCTCTTATGCTTCCGACAAAGGTCGTTGGAACGCCTTAGAACGCTTGCGAATAGCCCCCACCGACAACCCTATTATCGCTCAAATTTGGGGTAAAAATCCCGATCACTTCGCTGCTACCGCTAAAGCCCTAGAATCTCTTGGCTTCTCCGGCATTGATCTCAATTTTGGTTGTCCAGACAAGCACGTCAATAAAGCTGGCGGTGGCGCCGCCATGATTAGAACCCCCGACCTCGCCACTAACTGTTACCGTAATGCCAAGTCGCACACTAATCTCCCAGTTTCCATCAAAACCCGCCTCGGCTGGTCTGATCCAGCAGAATATCACGATTGGCTCTCCATATTATTGAACGAGCATCCTGCCGCTCTCACAGTTCACCTCCGCACCAAAAAAGAAATGAGCAAAGTCCCCGCCCATTACGAACTCATCCCAGACATCATCGCACTTCGCGACCAACTAAGCCCAGACACCAAGCTCGTCATCAATGGCGACATCAAAAACAAAACCCACGCTCTTGCTCTCCATGCCGAATATCCAGCAGTAGACGGTTTTATGATTGGTCGTGGCGTCTTCCAGAATCCATACTGTTTCACTGATCACCAACCCACCCGCGAAGAATTGCTGGAACTCTTAAAATACCATCTGGACCTATTCGAGAAATATGGCTCCCCCAAATATGAACCCCTCAAGCATTTTTTCAAAATCTACATCAATAATTTCCCTGGCGCCGCCGACCTTCGCGCTAAACTCATGGAGACTCACACAGTTCAAGAGGCGCGTGATATAATAGGACTATGAAAATCGCAATACTCGGGCTAGGCATCGAAGGCAAATCAGTTGAAAAATACTTCAAATCTCATTTCAAAAACATTGAAATTGACATTTTTGATGGCGAAACGCCCGAACAATTTCGTAAGAGAGATTATTCATCCTATGATATAATTTTTCGTAGCCCTTCCATCCCGCCACTCAGCCTCCCCAATGAATCAAGCGTCACCAAATATTTCTTTGACCACTGCCCTTGCGGCATTATCGGCGTCACTGCTACCAAAGGTAAAGGTACTACTTGTTCCATAATCAAAGCCTTGCTAGATGCCGACAAAAAGGACGCTTATCTCGTCGGCAACATCGGTACTCCAGCTCTAGACGTCCTAGATAAGCTCACCGCACATTCTGTCGTAGTTTACGAACTCTCTAGCTTCCAGCTTTGGGATCTTCAAAAATCACCCCATATCTCTATCATCGGTTATATTGAACCAGACCATTTAAACGTTCACAAAGATTACGCCGACTACATCCGCGCCAAATCCAATATCGCCCGTCATCAATCCGCCGACGATTACTGCGTCTTTTATTCTCAAAACAGCGATTCCGTCCATCTCGCCGATACTTCTCCCGCCCATAAAATCCCTTACCCTTTTACGCTCCCTGCCGAAATCATATCCGCCGTCAAATTACCGGGCGCCCACAATCTCAACAACACCATGGCCGCCATTGCCGCCGTCGCTTGCCTCAAAAATATATCACCAGACGAATATTTAAGCAGTTGCAAATCTCAAATTATCACCGGCCTTCAAAGTTTCCATGGCCTTCCGCATCGTCTTGAAAAAATTCGCACACTAAACGGCATTGATTATTATGACGATAATTTTTCTACCAATGCCTCCTCTACCAGAGTAGCTATCAATGCCTTCCCAAACGACAATCTAGTCTTGATCCTCGGCGGTCGTGATAAAACCGATTTCAAGGATCTCCCAGAAATCTACGACGCCATCTCATCCCCACAAGTCAAAAAAGTCGTCCTTATCGGCGAATCCGGCCATGAGCTTTCAAAACGCTACCAAGACAATCGTTTCACATTAGCTGAGTCTCTCACCGAAGCCGTCCATCTCGCCAAATCTCTCGCCGAGTCTCTCACTGATACCAACCAAAAAACCATCATCCTCATGTCTCCCGCCGCCGCTTCTTTCGATATGTTCAAAAACGTCTACGACCGCGGCGAAAAATGCCAAAACCTCATCACCTCACTCCAATAATTCTCACTAGAAATTCAGTCTCGTCTCTAATCCAGTTATAAAGGCTTTTTCCACCGACGATACAGTCGCAAAGCCTTTTACCCCTGAACCCGCAAACTCTCGCGCTAGCTCAATCATTGCCAAGCGGTCAATTCCCCGAATCACATTTGGCATATTATCATAACGCTCTACCGACTCATTCGTAAAATAATTCTCCGCATAATAATCCGCAATTTGCCCCACCGTTTGCGCCCCCATCTGGAATCTTCCCAGTGCATACATTCTCGCCGCCTCAAATTCCGCATCAGTTATTTCGCCGTTAAGCGTTCGCATCATTTCTTTTTGAATCAAATCAAACAACTCTTCTGCATTCTCAACATTTACTTCACCATCAAAATCCCAATAGGTATTATGTGCGTTACTCGCCACCGATGACCCCATGCCATACACTAATCCTTTTTTTCTTGCCGCCCCAAAAATCCGCGAATTTGTCGTCCCATTCAAAATATGGTTAAGACACCCCATCGCAAAACATTCCTCTGGCCCAAAGTGTCTTGGTGTCACCAATGAGAATCCAAAGGTGATGTTAGAAGCATCCTTTCGTCGAATCGACACTGTCTCTGACGAATGTAAATCCGTCATTGGTATTTCAAACTTTTCCCCCTCCTTCAGTGGCCACGCTTCTAGTTCGCGAATAATCTTATGTTTACGCCCTTTAATTTTCCCCGCAATAATAAACAACATATTCTTCGCCGTATGTGTTCGCCGATAATGTTCGCGGATGTCTTTTAGTTCAATATTCGGAATCGTCTTAATACGTTCCGGCAAATCTAAGATATCTTCCCCTACCGCCTGTTGTACCCGCGGCCACAACAATCGATAATAATCGTTCATATAGCCAGTCAGTTCGCTCTTCACGTTAGCCTTTTCGCTTTTCAACTCTTCCTCATTAAACTTCGGCTCGCAAATAGACACCCGTTGCAATCCCATAATCCGGTCCCACTCAAAATCCGCACATTCTGTCTCGTAGCACACTGACACATCCGAAGTCCAAGCATTATGATACGCACCATTTTTCGTAAACTCCGCCTCAAAGGCCTGTTCATCACGATACTTTGCATTCGCACCAAACGCCAAATGCTCTACTAAATGCGGTATTTCATACACGTCATGGTTTTTTGCGTATAACATCCCCGCCCGAAACTGCACACGCGTAGACATCACACTTGCCCCAGGTATGTCAATCAACAGTCCTTTCGCACCATTTTTTAACTTTACCTCTTCAACCGAATGTTTCATATTGACAAATCAAACAACTTATGCTATAATTGAATTATAAGGCTATTTTCGCCTGGACTTCTTTTTCTTGGAACCAGACTTCTTGCCCGTTCGCATTACTGGTCTACTTGCTCCCGCCCCTGGCGTTTTTTTCTTGAACTCATCGTCCAAATTCTTTTCGCCTGCCGAAATCTCATTTACACCACGCTCAGTCTGACCTTCCGCCATCTTTGTGAGTTCAGATTCATACTCTTCGCCATCAGTCACTTTATCAGCCGCCGCTTCTACCGGCGTAATCGTAAGCAAGATTCTCAAAACTTCTTCGCGCAAATTCCTCTGCAATCCATCGAATAACTTCTGCGACTCTGAGCGATATTCCACCAAAGGATCTCTCTGCCCCACCGAACGCCAATGGATTCCCTCTCGCAAATGTTGCATATTTTCAAGGTGTTGCATCCACAGCGTATCAAGCACCTTCAAATACACCTCACGCTCAATCTTTCGCATCACATCCGCGCCAAATTTCTCTTCCTGGCGACTATAAGCTTCTTCCACCGCCTCCATCGCTAGCTTCTCGCGATCTTTTTCCTTCCGCTTAATGCCAATTCCCCGAATCAAATCCTCATCAAAGTTAAATACCGACTTAAACTCAGCTTCAAAATTCTTATTTACTTTGCTAGAAAACTCTGTTAACATCTTTACTTCGTCGCGCATCAACCGCTTAATCTCCGACGAAATATCATCCCCCATCAAAATCTTTCGCCGCATCATATAAACAACTTTGCGATGCCGGTTAATTACGTTATCGTACTGCACCACATTCTTACGCGAATCAAAGTTAAATCCCTCAATCCGTTTCTGCGCCGCTTCCAAAGTCCTTGATACTGACTTAGTTTGAATTGGCATATCATCCGGCACACCTAACCTTGTCATCAACATTTTTACACGATCACCCTGGAAAATTCGCATCAAATCATCCTCGCAAGATACAAAGAACTGCGTCGTCCCAGGATCACCCTGACGTCCACCACGACCACGCAACTGATTGTCTACCCGCCGCGAATCATGTCTTTCTGATCCAATCACCACGAGTCCGCCAAGTTCCTTCACGCCTTCGCCAAGTTTAATATCTGTACCACGACCAGCCATATTGGTTGCCAATGTGATCGCGCCCTTTTCACCAGCCTTCGCGATAATTGCCGCCTCACGTTCATTGTTCTTTGCATTCAAAATCTCATACGGTAAACCAAACTGATCCAAATACCGCGCAATTTCTTCGTTGTTCGCAATCGAGCCAGAACCCACGAGCACTGGCTGACCTTTCTCGTGATATTTTTTCACTTCTTCCGCAATCGCCTTCAACTTGCCAGCCTTCGTCTTATAAATCAAATCATCTTTGTCTACACGTGCAATCGGTTTATTGGGTGGAATCTGAATTACATCTAGCGCATAAATCTGCTGAAACTCTTCCGCTTCCGTAAATGCCGTACCTGTCATTCCTGATAATTTCTTATACAGTCTAAAGAAGTTCTGGAACGAAATCGTCGCAAGCGTCATTGATTCCTGCTTTACTGCCACTCCTTCCTTTGCTTCAATCGCCTGATGTAGTCCCTCATTATAGCGTCGCCCCTGCATCAACCGCCCAGTATGTTCATCCACAATAATCACTTCGCCCGAATTTGTCACTACATAATCTTTATCACGTTTAAAAAGCACCTCTGCTCGAATCGCTTGGTCAAGATGATACACGAGTGGTGTATTTTTTGTAGAATACAGATTATCCACACCGAGTATCTTCTGAACTTTATCAATCCCCGCGTCCGTCAAAGTCACCGAACGTCTTTTCTCGTCCAAAATATAATCTTCTGGTGTCAATCTCGACGCCACTCTCGCAAACACATAATACTGCTCTGGATTATCGCCTGCTGGTGCCGAAATGATTAGCGGCGTCCTCGCCTCATCAATCAAAATTGAATCCACTTCATCCACAATTGCAAAGTTGAGCTCTCTCTGGCGCAAATATTGCACTTCGCTCGTCATGTTATCACGCAAGTAATCAAATCCAAACTCGTTATTCGTCCCATAAGTAATATCCGCCGCGTAGGCTTCCTTCCTGGTCGCTGGCTTCAGATGACGAAATCTCTCATCCGTATGGTCTTCATTCTCATACTCCGCATCATATATAAACGATGCTTCGTTAATAATTACACCCACACTCACACCCAAAAAGTCATAAATCGGTCCATTCCAACCCGCATCACGTTGCGCCAAATAATCATTCACCGTCACCACATGCACTCCATGCCCAGTCAATGCATTAAGATACGCTGGCAACATCGCCACCAAAGTCTTGCCTTCACCAGTCTTCATTTCAGCCACTGCGCCTTCGTTTAGTACCATACCACCAATCAGCTGTACATCATACGGACGCATCCCCGCCACACGTTTTGCCGCTTCTCTTGCTACCGCAAAAGCCTCCGGCAATATATCATTTAGTGTTGCTTTATTCTGCAACCTTTCCTTGAAAATTCCCGTCTGCGACTTCAGCTCTTCATCACTCATCGCCTCATACTTCGGCTCCAACTTGCCAATCTCTCGCGCCTTCTTCCACATTCGCTTCAGCACTTTCTTCTGCGCATCACCAAACACCCCCTGCAAAAACTTCGTCAGGGCAGTCTTGTCCGCCAACTTATCTGTCGGCTTTTTTTCCTTTGGCACTTTTGTCGCCTTCTTCATAGTCGCGAGCTCACCGGCCGCTTCGGTCTTTTTCATCATTTTTCACTCCAATTTCTGTCTCTATTCTAGCATATTAGCTTCTCTTAATAAAGAGATTTTTGAGGCTTCTCTTCTGGCGATGCGGTTGAACTTCCAATTTATAACGTCGAATCTGCCCCGTAAGTTTCGCTTCAACGAGGTCCACTCCAGCAAATACATTAGAACACTCGTCCTTTGCCGCAATCACTTTGCCGCCAGGAATCTCCATCGCCGCCGAAATCTCATATTTATCTGCTTTACTCTTGCCGATCTCTGTCACAATCACTTTCGCGATCACATCTTTTTTGGAACCACGTGGCAAATACCGATCAAGTTTCCCTAATCTCTTATTGACATATTTCCTAAAACCTTCTTCTACTTTAAACCCATTACCAGTAATATCAATTTTTTCTATCATATTTTTCTCCTTTTGTTACTTTACCATATTATTTTTGCAACATTTGTCGCATTCCGTTACAACTCTGCTTTGCCTCCTAAATATGGTCTCAAAACTTCTGGCACCTTAAACTTACCGCCTTCCGTCGCATAATTTTCGAGCATCACCACTAATGCTCGCGCCAAAGGAATCGCCGTTCCGTTCAATGTGTGCACAAATTCCACCGTACCATCTTTGCGTCGTACCCGCACATTGCAAGCCCGCGCTTGAAAATCCGTACAGTTAGAACACGATGTAATCTCTTGATATTTCTGATTCACTGGCGACCAATATTCCATATCATACTTCTTCGCCGCCGGCGCGCCAAGGTCACCCGCCGCAATGTTAATCACATGGTACGGTACACCAAGACCTTGCCAAATATCTTCCTCTATCGCTAGAATCTTCTCATGCATTTCCTTTGACTGCTCCGGCAAACAAAATACATACATCTCCAACTTATTAAATTGATGTACTCTAAATAAACCGCGCGTATATTTCCCATAGGCTCCCGCCTCTTTTCTAAAACACGCCGAATAACCCGCATAAAGCAAAGGCAACTTATCTTCGTCAATAATCTCGTCCATGTGATATCCAGTGAGTGGCATCTCGGCCGTCGCAATGAGTGCTAAATCCTCACCTTCAATATAGTATTCATCAGACTGTTCAGATGACCTCGGGTTAAACCCGCACCCCTCTAGCACTCGTGATGACACCATATCTGGCACCGTCATAAATGTAAAACCATGTTCCAGTACCTTAGATAGTCCATACTGCAAAAGCGCATTTTCTAGTAATGCCATCTCACCTTTAAGATAATAAAACTTCGCCCCTGCCACTTTAGCGCCACGTTCAAAATCCACCCAATCACGGCTCACTGCATAATCTAGATGGTCCACACCGGTCTCATGATGCTTGCCCCAAGCCTTCACCTCAACCGAACATTCTTCACCGCCCAGTGGCACATCATCAAAAATAATATTCGGCACTCGTTTCACTAGCTCGTTCAACTTACTTTCCGCTTCCGAAAGCTCAGTCTCTAATGCCGCTAGTTCTTCCTTTACTGCCTTACCCTCAGCAATCAACTCTGGCGCTGGCTTACCGCCCTTCATTTTACCAGCAATCTCATTGCGTTTTGCCCTTAAAGCTTCGACTTTAGTTAGCACCTCCTTACGCTCATCATCCAGTCGCACTACCTCCTGAATGTCAATTTTGTATCCTTTTTCTCGAGCAGACTTCTCCACCAAGTCTATATTCTCTCTGATAAACTTCACATCTAACATATTAGTTCCATTATAGCACACTCCCCCATTTTTATCATTACAAACAGTTTATTTATGTGCTATTTTTTCAAACAGTCTTTGCCAATCATCAAGATGCAAATCCGCCGCCCTTGCATCTACCGACACTTCCAATTCACCAAAAATCTGCACCAACTCTTCTTTTGATTTTATTTGCGCCAAATTATGTATCAATTTCTTTCGTGGTGACTTAAATCCAACTTTAATTAAATCAAAAACTTCCGTTCCTACCACTGCCTCACGCGGTTCCAACACCAGCACCTGGCTATCTACTTTTGGCGGTGGTGTAAATTCTGCCGCCTTTACTACTGGCCCCAACTTTGCCGTAGCTCGGTTTTTCACAAACAACGACAATACCGATTCTTTTTCATCTACAATTCTCTCAGCTACTTCTTTTTGCATAAGTAGCACCACCTTGCTTGGCTTATTCTTCGCCGTTAATACATGCTCTATAATCGGACTCGTAATGTAATATGGTATATTTCCCGCCACCGCATAACCACTCGGCAACCCCGCAAAATCATACTTCAAAATATCCGCATTCACCACTTCCAAATTCTTCCCAGGGAACGATCCAGGCAATTTGCGCGCCAAATCAGCATCATATTCCACCGCCACTACTTTGTCAAAACGTCTTAATAACGATGACGTCAGCGTCCCCAGCCCCGGCCCAATTTCAAGGCACATCTCACCTCTACCCGCCAACTCCGCAATCTCTTCTAGTATCGCCCGATTGTATAGCCAATGCTGACCGAGCGATTTATTGACCATTATGGTTGCTCCAGTCTGTCGCGATATCAAACTGCTCGTCGTTCACCGTCGCAAATCCGCCTGTATCATATACTTTACCCGGCCCGAGTGAAGTTTCCACCACCGAACATCTCGGATAATTATCTAGATTCGCCGCCACCAACACGTAGCCTTCCGCATCAACTTTCACTCCATCATCGCGCACCGTATAGTACGCTTCTACACCGCAAACTCTTGCCGCGATACTCATCACTCCACTCATATTAAGATCATAATACGTTTCCTGCCGCTCCACTATTGTTCCGTCATCCTTTACCGCCGTATAACGATTTCTTCCCATAGCTGGCGTTAGTGGAGTCGCATCAATCAAACTTGCACCTACCGCCACAATCCTCGTCACCGGCTCACGTTTCACTTCTTCGTTCTTTAGCTCACGTCTCACTTCTACTCCGTCTTCATAAAATACTTCATAGGTCAAAACCTTCAATCCCACTTCGCCAAGCTGCCTAACTTCCTGTGTCCCCGGCGCCAAATTATAATCCGTAATCGTTTCTTCATTAAATGCAATCTCTACTTCTTCCGTCATCATTCCACCATCGCCGCGCTCTACTTCATACACTTCTACCGCCCCTGCCTCCAAGAAATTCGTATTCCTTACTGGATTAATTTTATCTCCATCATAAATCGTCATTCCAGCAGTTTTTGCCATAATTTTCGTATCATAACTTGCCGTCATGATATATTTTTCCGTTGTACCATCACGCATCACCACTGGCCGCGCTCTATAAATATTCACATAATAATTATCGCTATTGATTGGTTCAGTCGCCGCTGGCTCAACAATATCACTCGCCCCAAGCTCAATTCCAGCCCGTTCCAAAGCCTCACCCACTGTTTTTGCCGAAGTCTTCACCGTCAATTTCTCACCACCGTCGTAAAAATTCACAAAATACTCATCTGCTACCGCCATTGCCGGCTCATCACCTTCGGCATAAGTTGTCCGCATATTTACGGTATAAATTACACTAAAAACGAGCATAAAACTAGCCAGCACCAAAAGCGCCAAAGCTTTATCAAAACTCGTCTCTAACTTCATAACAATTATTATAGCACAATTACACCTTCATTAAAAACATAAGTTATTTATCTTTAGCCATGACTATTTTGAATTATTGTCCGGTCACAACGCCCTCAATCAAAAACCAAAAAAATAAAACCCCTCCGAGAAGGGATTTTAAATTCAATTTCTAGGTGAATCAAGTACCATAGCCAAAACAGCTCAACACTCTACCACCCTACACATCTCCCAGGTTCTGATCCCTCTCAACGTCTGATTGACCCGAACCTAATTCTATTTTAGCATAGCCATTTTGAGTGTCAATATTGATTTTTAAAATTTTTCATTTCATAATATAACTAATTCTCTTACCCTAATCACCCCAGTAAAACCGAACGCTATTTACTTGACAAATTAAGCAATTATTTTTTAGACTTGAGCCCTGCTTCAAGGTATTTTAGCGCGTCCTCCCACCCCCACGACAAATCAAATCCACCAGACACAAATTCGTTAAACTTAAAATGCGGCATACCTGTCACCAATTTTGCACTTTTCTTTGCGCTCGCCATCACCTCGTCCAATGTTTCGTCTTCTTCCACACATTTAGCAAAATCCTCACCAAGCCCAACTTTCTCGCCGAGTTTAATCCAATAATCTTTCTTTAGCTTATTAAACTCCGTAAACGCCGCCTTCCCCGACTTCGCAAAATACTCATCCCACACTTTTGTCACTGCAAGATCATAGTAGTCCCAGAACTTTCCCTCTTTCTTTGCACAGAACACCGCCTCCGCCCCGTATCGCGATTCTATAGGATTAGACTCACCATATTCATATAAGAAATCCGACAACCTTACTTCCACCAAAATATCATTATCTTTTAAGTATTGCTTAAACTCGTCCTCATGTTCAATCAACGCATTTTCAAACGCAATACAGTACGGACACGCAATATCCGAATAGATAATAAAATAGTTTTTTGCTTCCATCTCACCAAGCGTCGTTGCTTCATCCCACACTCGTTCTGCATTTGACGGTTTATTATTCATACTCGCTACAATCGCCGCAATTAGCACTACAACGATACCAATTATTCCTGCGACCCGCAAAATCTTTCCTGCTTTCACACACTCCCTTTCTTTTACTGGCGTCTATTTTTTATTTACCTCACTCTGACGCCGTTTTTTCTCCAAATACTTTTCATTAATAATTATAACATACGTTTCCTCGCCAATGCGTTTTAATGACAAAATCGCCACTACAATCGCTACCGCAGTTGCAATTCCCGATATTGTTCCTGCCATCGCTATTCCGCCTGACGAAAACAGTGTTCCCAGCAGTGGTGTAAGTAGCGTTGTCCCACAAGTCGGACAACCTGCGCCTAGCGCAATCAATCCCGTAATGATTCCCGCTTTTTCCACATTGGCCGAATTAGAAGTTCCTTCTGCATCCGTCACCCGTTTCTTTTGCCAAAGAAGCACAATTAGTCCAATTAACACCCCCTGAATCACCGCTAGTCCAAAAATCGGCAACCATTCCGTCACGATCATTCTGTATCCAAACACACCAAGTAGCGCCTCGCCAATTATTCTTAGCGATTCACCAAATCCTAACACCCCCATTAGTTCAAATTTTGAAAAACCCCCTGCCAGCAAGTTCATTAAAGTCCCGAAAAACAAAAAAGCCACCAAAAAACCCACCCAAAAGCGTTTTTCTTTTGTCGCAAGCATTATCCCCTTGCCAGCCAGCACAAATTCATCGCACCACTTTCGCCAGTTAAAAAACCGCTTACTTTCGCTCAACTCCGCCTCCACTTTTGCTTATATTATATATAGTAGCACATTTTGCATCAAATCATTCAAAATGCTTAACTTCATACATTCCAGTTCTCGCTTCATTTTCACCAATTACGATTGCATCATTCGCGAGTTTCGCCGCATAATTCAACTTATCTCCCAACCTTTTGTCTGTTGCTACCACTGTCACGCGCCTACCTTCATCTCGTAACTTTTTTGCGACACCCGTCGCAAAACTTAATTCCGCATCCGTAATCGGCACCACTGCCAAATCTAGCGGTTTTTCTGCTTGACTTTTCAGCAAATCATTTTCAGTTAGAACATAAAACAGCCTTGTTAGTCCAATCGAACCGCCCACTCCAGGTAGCTTCTGATCAGTAAAGTACCCCGCCAGATTTTCATAGCGACCACCCCCGCATACTGACCCCACGTGTCTATATTCTGGCAAAATAAATTCAAACACCGTTCCAGTATAATAATCAAGCCCCCGTACGATCTTCATATCCGCTTGGACCATTTCGCCATAGCCATTTTCTTCCAACATCTTTAAAACCGCATCCAGTTCATTTACGCCAAGGACAAAAGTTTCGTTTTTAATCCCCATCTCAGAAAGTTGTCTCACCGCCTCGGCTCGCCCTCCATGAATTTCCATAAATTCCATCATCATTTCCACCCGCTCACTACCAAGCCCAATCTCCTTAAATGCATCCATTGTTTTCTCTGTCGGCACTTTTTCCGCATGATCAATAATACTGAATATGTCCTTTGCTTTTGTCTCCAAATTATATTCTTGGATTAACCCAGACAATATCTTTCGGTTGTTTATTCTTGCCAGCACCGCAGTCTTAAGTTCAAACCCACAAAATGCATCGAGCAGCGTCGCAATCACATCCGCATCATAATAGAGTGGCAAGCTACCTCGTCCAACTACATCCACATCACACTGGTAAAACTCGCGAAACCTCCCCTTTTGCGCTCGTTCACCACGAAAATTTCTTCCTATCTGCGTCACCTTGAACGGAAAACTCAGCCCATTCTCATGCTCCACCACATACCTAGCTAGTGGCACCGTATGATCAAAACGAAGCGCCTGGTCCGCTGCGTCGCCTGTCTCCGCCGTCTTAAAAACCTTATAAATCTGCTTCTCTGTATCACCACCTGCCTTTGCGAGCAATATCTCACACCTTTCCAGCACAGGCGTATCAATATGCAAAAAACCATGACGCCCATAAGTTTCAGCAATTTTGTTTTTTAGCCTATCAAATGCCGCTTGTGCTTCTGGTGCTAATTCCTGCATGCCAGAAATCGGAGAAGTATTCAATTTTTTCATACCTCCATTATATCACAATGAATAACAAAAAAGCTCCCTCTGGAGCAATTTCGTACTGTGGTGAGTCGGGAGGGGCTCGAACCCTCGACACCGGGCTTAAAAGGCCCGTGCTCTAACCTGCTGAGCTACCGACCCAGGTGAGAGTAACTTGGTGGGCGATAGAGGAGTCGAACCTCTGACCTTGTCTACGTCAAAGACACGCTCTAGCCAACTGAGCTAACCGCCCAAATTGTTAACTACGACGCGAAGCATCAATGTGCTGGTGGCGCCGTCCACGAAGTACCGGCGCTCCGCTCTTTTGACGCGAAGCATCAATGTGCTGGTGGCGCCGACTGGACTTGAACCAGTGACACAAGGCTCTTCAGGCCTCTGCTCTACCAACTGAGCTACAGCGCCGACGCTACTTCAACTATTATATCACATATTTTTACTTTTTGTTATTATTTTTCTTCAGATACACCAAATAATATCCCCCACCCACCATTATCGCACCACCAATCACATTCCCTAGCGTCACCGGCAATAAATTGCCTACCAGAAATCCCGTAACACTTGGCCCCGCCACGCCAGCAAATGACGACATCATCATCCCTGCTGGTACATAAAACATATTCGCTACCGAATGTTCAAATCCGCACAACACAAATAGCATTACTGGCAAAAATACCGCCGCAATCTTCCCACCCACCGAATTCGCCGCAAATGCCATCCATACCGCAATACACACTAGAAAGTTACACAATACCCCACGAATCAGTGCCTCCAAAAACCCCATCCCCACTTTTGCATTCGCCGTCGCAATCACCGTATTCGCCACCGAATCAAACACCCCACTCACCGTCACCATTGCTGTAATGATTAAAGCGCCTAACAAGTTTCCGAGAAATACCAGCCCCCAATTTTTCAACATTTTTCCAAAACTAATTTTCCCTGCCAAAAGCCCCGCAAACATCAAATTATTTCCCGTAAACAACTCACTTCCGGCTACTACTACCATCGCAAGCCCCGCCGGAAACACCAATGCCCCTGCAATTTTCCCCACATATACATTGGCAAACGTCGCGCCCACACCAGCCAGCGCAATAAAAGCGCCTGCAAACATTCCGAGCAATATCATTTTCCACCACTTTAACCCAGCCTTATTCACGCTTGCATCCACCACCGCTTCCGCAATTCCTTTCGGACTAAGCATTCCTACCTCCACTTTAATATATCATATATCCTACACCAAAAATCCCCTCCAGTAAAGAGGGGATTTGTCGCTAATTCAAACTAAATTATTTCTTCTTAGTATTATCAGCAATGTCTTTTGTGTTGCGCCAGATCATGATGAACATCATGGACACTTCGTATATGAGGCGGATAAAGATTGGCCCAAATACTAAGCACATCAACCATGCCAAGATGCCAGTTCCACCAGCGGCCAAAAAGGTAAATGAAAAGAGTACTACGAAAATCGTAGCGATATAATAAATCATTTTCAAGATTGGTTCAATCCACATAATCTTGAAAGAGAGAAAATCCTTCAACCATTTCGCAAACTTACCCTTTGGTGTAGTCTTTGGACGCACAAACAAAACATAAGCAAGCACGCCACCGATAATTGCTAAAATCATAGCAATAACAATCCAGATGTAAACTCCTGTCGGCATAGAGCTCAATACGCTATTGATAGTATCCACATCCGAATAATACGTATAGCTATCCGTATATGGACTAATAAGACTAGTACTTGGCATTTAATAACTCCTTTTTATTAATGTTACCTTAATAATACCATAAAAAATTTTATTTTGCACAGTTTTTTATTATAATATACATAAATGAATCGAATTCCTCTCGCTGAGCGCATGCGGCCTACCAAATTAAACGACGTCTTAGGTCAAGACGAAATAATTGGTGATGGCAAAATCCTCACCGAAATCGTCAAAAAAGGCGAACCGGTTAATCTCATTTTCTGGGGCCCACCTGGTACTGGCAAAACCACTCTCGCCCGCATTCTCGCTCACGAATTCAATGCTGACTTCGTCGAAATCTCCGCCGTTACCGCCAAGAAAAGTGACGTTGAAGCCGTAGTTCAGCGTGCCAAAACCAACTGGAATCTCAAAATCCGCACCGTCCTTTTTGTGGACGAAATTCACCGTTTCAACAAAGCTCAACAAGACGCTTTTTTACCCCACGTCGAATCTGGCCTCATCACTCTCATTGGCGCCACCACCGAAAACCCCTCGTTTGAGGTCATTTCCCCGCTTCTTTCTCGCTCTCGTGTCATCATCGTCCAACCACTCTCAAAAGCATCTATCCTAGAAGTACTAAAACGCGCTTCAAAATCCGAGAAAATCAATATTACTAAAGATGCTCTGGACTTTATCGCCGAAATTTCTGGCGGAGATGCTCGTTCAGCTCTTGGCGATTTAGAGCTCGCCGCCTCACTTGCTCCCAAAATCGACCGCGAAATCGCCGAAGAGGCCGCCGGCAAGAAACTCCCCGGTTACGACAAAAAAGGCGATTATCATTACGACACCATTTCAGCCTTCATTAAATCCATGCGTGGTTCCGACGTCGATGCTACACTTTACTACCTCGCTCGCATGGTCGAAGCCGGCGAGGATCCCAAATTTATTGCTCGCCGCATGGTTATTTTCGCCTCCGAAGACATTGGTCTCGCCGGAAATGGCGCTCTTTCTCTCGCCACCGCCTGTTTTCAAGCAGTTGAGCGTGTCGGTATGCCGGAGTCCGGTCTTATGCTTGCCCACACCGCCGTAGCTCTAGCCCTCAGCAAAAAGTCTCGTGCCACCACCGATGCTTGGTATACCGCCCTCGACCTCGCCCGCCAAACCCGCAACGAACCAGTGCCCATCCATCTTCGCAACGCTCCCACTAAACTTATGAAAGATCTCGGCTACGGCGCCGGCCAAAAATGGGAAGCCGGCTTCCACCTGGATAAAAGTTACCTACCAGACACTATTAAAGACGCAGTTATTTTTCCTCCAAAAACGCCCCACTCTGACGAGACCACAGCTTAGCGTATTCACCGTCATTTTTCAACAACTCTTTATGCGAACCTTGTTCTACGATTTTACCATTATCAAGCACCACAATCTCATCCAGTCCCGCAATCGTAGACAAACGATGCGCCACCACAATAGAAGTTCTCCCCCTCATCAAGTTCGCCAAAGCCTCCTGAATCGCCGCTTCCGATTCCGAATCCAAAGCCGAAGTTGCCTCATCTAATACCAAAATCGGTGCGTTCTTCAAAATTGCCCTCGCAATCGCAATTCTCTGTCTTTGTCCGCCAGACAGTTTCACCCCTCGTTCCCCCACCAAAGTGTCGTATCCATTCGGCAATTCTCGAATAAACTCGTCCGCATTCGCCAACTTCGCCGCTTGCTCTACTTCCTCAAAAGACGCATCTGGTTTACCGTATGCAATATTTTCCCGCACGCTCCGATGAAATAATGACGATTCTTGTGGCACATACGCAATCGTCTCTCGCAAAGATTTCTGCGTTACATCACGAATATCCTGTCCGTCAATATAAATCCCGCCCTTTGACACATCCGCAAATCGCAATAACAATTTCGTCAAAGTCGTTTTGCCCGAACCGCTTACCCCCACAAGTCCTACCGCCTCACCCGCCGGCACTGTCAAGTCAAAATCGTCAAACAACGCCGTCTTCTGCTCCACATGTTTAAATCCTACACCACGAAATTCTATCTCAGCTTGCTCAATCTTCAAAGGTTTATCGGTCTTATCGTCCACGATATATGGCATATCTAATATTTCTACCATCTCTTTCGCATTGCCAAATGATCTATTTACCGTCCTTAGAATATGTCCGATACTCCACAAATCACTCATCATCCTTGACGACACAGTATAAAGAAACACCACACTCCCCACCGAAAGCCCAAACCACTGCCCGCTCATCACAATCATAACAATTATAATCACGAACGTCGTCACCTGTACCACATTAAGCGAAAAATTTCTAATGAGGGATGCTTTTGCTAATCCCATCGTCGCCTCACGCGTTCGCTTGGTCGCCCGCGCAAACCTCGCTTTTTCTTGCTTTTCCCTTGCATACGATTTTACACTCAGCACATTCGTTACCGCATCCGCCAGTTGTCCAGTCTGCTTATTCTCCGCACTCGCCATCTCTTCTTCGCGATACCCAGTCTTACGGTAAAGCACTACCGCAAAAGTCGTAAACAGTACCGCAAAAATCGTCAGCACCAACGCAAACGGCGGACAAATAATTAGTGCTGATACGATAGCATAAAACACTGTCAAAATTAACGGATACACATCCCATACAAAATTAGATTTTAAATCGATAAACGCACTGGGTAATTTATTAGCTTGAGAAGTTAGCGATCCAGAAAAATGATTCGCATGAAAAGTCATCGATTGATTAATCACCGCCTCAAATGCAAGTTGTGATAAATATTCACCACACTTAGCATCCAGTGACCAATCCAGCCAATCAAGTATTCTCACCAAAAACAAATTATTTAGTATCATCGGTATCAAAGTCGCCGCTAGTACGCCCATATAATCAATCAACTCAAAATCACCAACCGAAACCTTGTTTATTATCTCACTCATCCCGCCAGGTATTACAATATCGTATACAAATATATTTAACGGTATCAGCAAAATCAACAATATTGTCCGCACTTTTTGTTGCATCAATGCTTTCCAGAAATAATATAGCGTCCGCTTGACGCTTCCCGACTTTTTCTCTTGTTTCATGGTATAATTATATCATGAGTAAATTAGAAGATATCGTAAGTTTATGTAAGCGCCGCGGTTTTATTTTCCCCGGCAGTGATGTTTATGGTGGTATGGCCGGTACTTGGGACTACGGTCCACTTGGTGTCGCCCTGAAACGTAAAATCATGCAAGCCTGGTGGCAATATTTCGTAGAAAAACGCGACGACATCTACGGCGTTGATGCCGCTATCATTATGAATCCTCGTACTTGGGTTGCTTCTGGCCACGCCGCTACTTTTTCCGACCCACTCGTCGAATGCAAAGAATGCCACCAACGTTTTCGCGCCGACAAAATTGCCGACGTCAGCGAAAAAGTTACTCCAGACGATTTTCGTGCCACTCATACTAAATGCCCAAACTGTGGCAAAGAGAATTGGGACGACGTCAAGCAATTCAACATGATGTTCACTACCCATGTCGGCTCCGTTGCTGATGACACGTCCAAAGCCTATCTCCGCCCAGAAACCGCCCAAGGCATCTTCACTAACTACAAAAACGTCGTTGACACCATCTACCCAGACATGCCATTTGGCCTTGCCCAACAAGGCAAAGCCTTCCGCAATGAAATTAGTCCCCGCGATTTTGTTTTTCGTTCTCGCGAATTCGAACAAATGGAAATTGAATATTTCGTAAACCCTGCCACCTGGAAAGATAATTTTGAAAAATTGCTTATCGCCTGCCACGATTTTCTTGAGCACGAAATGGGCTTACCGAAAGACAAAATTCACGACCTCGAAGTGACGCCTGAGGACCGCGCCCATTATTCCAAACGTACCATTGATATTGAATTTGATTATCCAATTGGTCGCGAAGAACTCATGGGCATTGCCTATCGTACCGATTTTGACCTCGGCAATATCGCCCGCGAATCTGGCAAAAACATGGAATATCGCGACAAGCGCACTCAGGAAACTTTCGTTCCCCACGTTATTGAGCCAAGCTTTGGTGTTGAGCGACTCATTATGGCCGTCCTCACCACCGCCTACACTGAAGACGACGTTAATGGCGACAAACGCATCGTATTGAAACTCCCCGCCCACCTCGCGCCATATCGTTTCTGCGTCTCACCTTTACTCAAGAACAAACCCGAGCTCGTCGCGAAAGCTCACACAGTTTACGATCAGCTAAAAGCCAAATATGGCAATGTAACTTGGGACGACTCTGGCAATATTGGCAAGCGCTATCGCAAGCAAGACGAAATCGGCACCTCCGAATGCGTTGTTATTGATTTCGACACCCTCGAAGATAACACCGTCACCGTCCGTGACCGTGACACCACCGAGCAACGTCGAGTCAAAATCTCCGACTTGTAATCTCAACCACTACGATAAACCAAGCATCACTGCTTGGTTTATTTTTGTATCTTTTTATTTTTAAGCATAAGCATGTTATAATATAAACATAAAAGGAGTTATCAAATGGCTGAAAAAGCTAAAAAATCAACTAAAACTAACACAACTGCAAAATCTAAAACCACAACCGTTAAAACCAAAACGACTACCAGTCGTAACGCAAAAGCCGATTGCAAATCAAACATCGGCAAAATCTCTTGCGTCATTATCGGCGTGGTCGCTATCGTTGCTATTATATTTGCCTTAGTCTTCGCATTAAATAGCAACACCATCAATGATGCCTACTTCGTTTCCGATAATTCCAAACTCGTTCTCACACTCGACAACGATTACGACGAAAACGATGTCCTTGCGCCCACAAAATCTCATCTCGTCTATTATTATTCTGGCGACAAAATCACTGGTGTCAAGTACTTCTATGAATTCTCTTCTGAAGACAAAGCTGCCGAAGCTTTCAAAGGCTTAACTGAGAATAACGAAGAATATGACGGTCGTCCAGAAAGCATCAAATTAAACGGCAAATACGTCATCTATACTTTCCCAGCCAACCAATTTGAAGGCACAAGCGTAGAAGACATCAAATCCTACCTCGAAGTTATAGAGAACACTCCAGACGACACAATCGAAATTGACGAGACCACCGAAGAATAGTTACTATGTAACGGCACAAAAATAACCCCCATTATTAAATGGGGGTTATTCCATTCCGGCGTTTTTTATTTAGTCGCATCCTCAATTGCTTTTTTTGCTTTTTCAACTGTTTCATTTATTTTATCTTTGGCATCCTGCGCAAACTTCGCAGCATCCTTTGCCATTTTTACTTCAGGATGAGCCACCAAATAACGTTCAATCGAATCGGCAATCACCTTCTTCGCTGATTTTACATCCTCAAAAGCCTTCACTTCCGTTGTGCCAGGTTTCTTCAAATCTTTATAATGATTAAAATGATATTCAATTTGCTTCAATGTTTGTTTCGGCAAATCTTCCAATTTTTCATAAGCATCACCATTATTCCGATCATCTGCCGGCACACAAATAATTTTATCGTCCACTTCACCACCATCGACAAACTTCATTACGCCGAGAATCTTAGCTTTCATCCAGATTCCAGTTGTAAGCGGTTGATCAGTAATCATCAGTACGTCAAGTTCATCACCATCCTCATCCAAGGTCTGCGGAATAAAACCATAGTTACAAGGCTTAGCAAATGCCATCGGCTCCACCCGATCCAGCATAAAACAAGCATGCTCCCTATCCCATTCAATTTTATGGTTGGAACCTGTTGGAATCTCTATTACCACATTTAGTTCACCTTTTTCGTAATCCCCCGGGGTCAAAACTTTGTTAAAGTCTGCCATAATATCTCCTTTTTATCCTTCTATTATACCATATATTATATATGGTATGTTCGCGCCACCGTTAACAATTGCGGTAACATTGCCGTGTATCCATTCACTCTCGCCGTTACCGGCAATTCATTCGTCAGCATCAGCCGAAGCATTTTAATTTCATTGGCACCATAATCGCCAGCTCCATACGCCACAAAAGATTTTTCTGTCGCATCCCAAGCGTAGCGCAATGTTGCATCCAATTTCTCACCACTTGCATCACGGTGCACATTAACTTCCTCCCCCGCCGCTCTAGTCAAATTCAGCAAAAACCAACTTTCCACCAATCTCATATCTAATCCATCATTTAACCCCGCCAACGATTCATCTGTCAGCTTAAAATATTCCGGATTATCCGAACTTTCCGCCGCCAAACTTATTTTTTTAAGAATTGTCGCCGCTAACTCCATTTTGCCATAGTCCGTCAACAATTTATCGTAGTACTTTAGCATCTTCGCACTGGTCACCACACCAAATTCACTTCTACCACGATGAATATTAAGTTCTGATAAAGAAAACATCTCCACTCCACCCGCCAACTTTGATCGCGACTTCCGCACCCCCTTTGCAATCGCCGATACTTTCCCCTCTGGCGTTATCAAGTTCAAAATCCTATCCGCCTCGCCATAATTCGTCCGTCTTAGTACATAAGCTAAAGTTTTTATATCACTTTGCATACATTTCCACCAACTCTTTTATGTCTTTCGGTCGGAATGTGTCTTTGTTCAATGTTGCTACCACACCATATACCGACAAATCTTTCGTTCCAAAATCTACTTCGCTCACAATCACCACCGGAATCTTCGCCGTATCATCGTAAGAAATCAATTCATTCAAAAAAGTAAATCCGTCCGGCCCAGTCAGCATCACATCCATAATAATCATATCAGGCAATACTCCATCCGAAATCGCATTCATCGCCACTAGCACATTATCAAATTCTCTGATTTTTTCCTCACCGCACGCTTTCGCCACACAGGTTCGCATTATCTCGTCACTATCAATTATAAAAATCATCAAAACAACCTCGCCTGACGTGATTTTGCTAAATCTACATAAAAACTCGTACCATCTCGATGTCGCACCGCCCCCACATCCGCATTCATATAACGCGAAAATCGCGACGCAATATAAAGCCCCAATCCAGACGAACCAGGACGCATCGCAATAGATGTCGGTTTATCTACAAATCCTCGCCTTAATTCTTTCCATAAATCAACAGGCAATTCTGGACCAAAATCACGCACCGCTATGCGCACTTTATCTCGGTATTCTCGCACTATCAATTCTGTCTTTTCTTCCGTATAGCGTGAAGCATTAAATAAAAAGTTCCACACCACACTTTTAAGTAGTTCACGATTCGCCGTTACTAGTCCAGTTCTAGCTGAGTATTTAACTAAAAGCCCTCGCCCACCACTTCGGAACATATATTCCAATTCTCTTGTTGCCTCATCACACACAGTTCTCACTGCCACTGGTTCCATTTCAAACAAACCACCCTCCAAGCGCCTTAACTTCATCAAATCATTCACTTGCCGAATTGCTCGATCAGACACATTCATCATTGCTTCCCTAATTCGTTCATCTCCAGAGTTTGCACCATCAAACGAAAGTGCCAACTGCCTCAGAGTCACCAAAGGCTCCTTCAGCTCCTCGGCCGCCACCAAAATACCATCAACCTCCACATTCATACCCCCATTATATCACACTAGGCGTTGAACTTGACTGTCTTTAGTAGTGTATCGAAATCTCCTTCAAATAACACCGAATCAGTTTGCAATACCGCAGTTTTATCCCTAATCTTAAAAATCACAATTATACCGTTAAACTCCGTATTTGGTATCGTACCAGTGTAGCGATTCGCAATCGTTCCTGCTACCGTCGTCGTCTCTACACTAAGTCCCGCATCATTCCTATCCATATAACGCTGATAATCTTGCACCACCGATTCATAATCCTTATTCCGAATCAACACCCTCAAAGCATTTATTGTCTTATCACTCACTTCGTTTACTTCAATCGGATTCATATATGCTTCAAAATCACCGCCGCGTGATGCGTCAGACGCAATATATACGCTCCAAGTTTTCGGATATTCAAACGACAGCTCACCATAATCCGCTGGCCCTGAGAACGAGCGATATGGATATTTCTCACGCTCTGCAAACTCCGCCTCAAGCTCGAGCGCCTGTTCCTCTCTTGCTTCAGCCACTTTCGCATTTATCTGGCCCGTGACATCTTCTTGAATCGCATTATACTGCATTAAGAAATACACAAAAAGTCCCATAAACACTAGTGCCGCCACACCAAACACCACCGCAAGTGTCGTCTTGATCAAATTATCCGTCTTAGTTCTTTTATCCATCAAAATCGTCGCCGCAACTTGCTCCGCCGCAATCGCCGATGTATTGTAGCTCATATTAGGTTGCACAGGTGGCATTTGTTTATTATCCATAATCTCATTATACCATTATTTACTGAAATCTTCACTAAGCACTTCTATCTCATTTTTCAAATTTTTTAAATCTTCTTCAATATCTTTTGCCAGCTCCAAGGCTTTTTTATAATTATCTGTCGCCTCTTCCAATCTAAAATCATCCGAGTAAAACCACTCTACTTGCCCATCCAATTCGGCAATTTTCTGATTCAACGTTTTCTTATTCTCGGTCATAGACCTCCTTTACTTCTGCTTTAATGTTTTTCTCAAATGTTGTAATTTTTACAACATTCCCTGGCGATATTTTACCTGCCACTATTGCATAGCCTTGTTTTAATACTTTTTCCGGATTCAATGCATCTAGAAGTTTTTGTTTGTTCTGAAATACGTTATACATATTTGTATATTCGTCACGTATTTTTTGCAAAACCTGCTTCATCATATCGCAATTTTTAGTGAGCATCGGCTCAATGTATTTTGTTTTCAACCCTCTCCCGATTTTCTCAACTTTATCACGATTCATCACACGTCGAAGCTCGATTTCTTGTGTTACAGCCTGTCGCATTTGTCGCACCATTCGCTCCACTTTTGCACCTTCTTCTTCACGATTCGGTGTCAACATCTCCGCTGCATTAGATGGTGTAGATGCCCGCACGTCGCACGCCAAATCGCAAAGCGACTCATCCACTTCGTGCCCAATTCCACAAATCACTGGAATTTTCGAAGCCGCCACCGCTCGCACCAACTGCTCGTCGTTAAAGCATGATAAATCATCCGCACTTCCCCCTCCACGGAGCAACGCTATCATCTGTACTTCGCCACGCTCATTAAAATACCTTAGAGCCCGAATTATTTGATCTGGTGCATCCATTCCCTGTACTTGCGTGTGTGCTACTTGAATCTTCATTCCACCCCACCGCGCATTCACAATTTTGATAAAATCCGCATATCCCGCCGCCTGCGTCGAAGAAATCACACCGAGCTTCGTCAAATCTTCTGGTATTGGCCGCTTCTTCGCTTCGTCAAACAGTCCTTCACCCGCTAATTTTTTCTTCAACATTTCAAACGCTTTTTTAAGCGACCCTTCTCCCACTGGTTGTACCGCTGAAACCGTCAACGAAAACTTGCCCCACTTCGTGAGTTTCGGCACCCCACGTACCACCACTTTCATGCCATCCTCAAGCGGCTGCCTTAGCGACCATACCGACATAAAACAACTCACGCTAGACTCTTCATCCTTAATATCAAAAAACACCCACTTGCCTTGGTTCACCTTAAAACTCGCCACCTCACCCACAATCATTACCGACGAATACGCATATTCCAAAGTCTGGTTCACAACCGCAATAAAATCAGTAGGAGTAAAGAAATCTTGAGCGGGTGACCGAAATGCCTCTTTCGAAGGGCCTAAGACTTGGGCGAGCGCCTTGGGAGCTGCGCCCGAGAAAGAGGCATTCGGGCAGGACCCGCTCATTGCTCCTTGCCTCTAATAACTTTATAATACGGCACCGTTCCAGTAATAATCGTAAACAGGAGTGTAAACACGCGTGTCATCACAGTCACAATCGTCGCCGTCGGAAAATCCACGCCCAGCGCAATCATCACCCCCGCCATTCCTAGTTCATACAGTCCATACGGTACAATCCCATCAAACACCGACCCAATCGCCTCGCCCACCAAGATATACGGCAACAGTTCCGGCCGCCCTAGCGAAATCGCCACAATCCAATATGTCGCCACTTCAAAAAATGAATACACGAATCCCCACAGAAGTGGTTTTTTCAAGTATCGTTTATTTTCTTTTGCAATCTTCACACTTTCGTGAATGTCCGCAAAATAATTACTCACTCTTTCATAACGCATCAAACTTCTTTTACGCCCAAAAGTAAAAATCCGCACCAATATATTCATTAGTTTTGCTACATTTTTAGAAAAAAACTCAATTCGTTTCTTACTGCTCGCCACAAATATCACTAATGATAGTACAATAAATACCCCGAAGTTCATAAGTAGCGATACCGGAATAATCCACTTCGCCTCATCCGGAATTAAATTAAACGCAAGTAACACGATAATTGCCACAGGCGCTTGCGCGTAATTCACCACCGTCGTTACCGCATACCGGAAAATGTACAGAAAACTCGCCTGCCCCGCCGATACACCATACGGCTTCAAACGATAAGTCAGATAAGCCAATCCACCCACGCCGCCTGCCGGCACCGCATGATTTACAAAGTTTAGTTCCGTAGAAATCAGCAAAATTTCTTTGCCGCCAAACTTTTTTACATTTTTACGATGTTTTAAATATGAAAAGAAAATCTGTCCACACGCATAATACATAAATAGTTGCCCTGGTATCTAGTGCAGCAACACAAACAAGTTTGCTTCGCTAAGATGATGAAATGTATCTACAATATCCGGCCAATTTTGATACACCACATAAGCCACCAGTATCGCCGTCAAAACCGACAAAACCGTCCGCACAGAAAACCACTTATGTTTCTTCGTCATACGAATAATTATACCACAAAAAGTAGCCCCGTAGGGCTACCAATTATCGTACTTCTACCCTAACCCTTGGCAAAGATTTACCAGAAAAATGCGTCTTCTTGGTTTTTACAAAAGTTACTACACCATCCTTGGCTGCATGAATCGTGAAATTACGAGACATATAGGTGCCAGGACCAGCGAGCTTTGTAGCACCAGTTTGGCGAACTAATACTTCGCCGTTCTTTACTTTCTGGCCACCAAAGCGCTTAACGCCAAGGCGCTGGCCAGCATTGTTATGGACGTTCTTGGCGGTACCGCCAGCTTTTACGTGTGACATTTAATTCTTCCTTAATATTATTATATCCCTCGCAACGATTTGCCCTTCACGTGCGTAAATAAGCCCCTCGCGCGATTTATTATTAACATTATACCCCAATCCCTCAATCTCGTCAAGGATTTCAAGCCGAGAATAATGGCCGTCTTCGCGTAGCCAAGCCGGCATCGCTACTACCACTGGCGTTCCAGGTTTAATCTGCCCAGCTAAGTTTTTCAAAAACCCCAACATTATTCCACCACATTCCTGTTTTTCAGTTTTCAGTTTAATCTCAGCCGGTACTTGCGACATCGGTCGCCCAAGATAACCTTCGCACGCCACCGCATCTATTGGCTGAGCCCAAGTGAAAGAAGTGGCATCGCCCTGAGAGACCAAGAAAACCCCTTTCTCTGCCCCTCCGATAAGCCATCGCAAATTTTTTTCACTATATTCCACCATTCTTTCACTAATATCCGTCCCATACGCTCGGTAACCCATCAACAACGCTTCCTGTAAAACCACGCCAGTCCCACAAAACGGATCCAAGATTCTCGCACCAGGCTTAAGCGGACCACATAAATTGATCAAAATCTGTGCCAATTTCGGTGGTAGCATCCCGACTTTCGCGTCCCTAGCCGGTCTTGCTTGATCACGCTTCGCATATGCATCAATATCCTGCACGCCAATCACCCGATACCAATCATTATCAACTTTAATCAGTTCCACTTTGCGCTCGTTTTTGCCAGACAATCCATTGTGCAGAGACGTCGCAGTGCTCAGCACTGCATCTTTACTCTCCACCACCCGCACCGAACGCCCATGTCGCACCAAAATCTTTTTGAGTTTCAATGCTTCCATTGTCGCTGTCTTTCGCGAAGCCCCCTTAGAGTAATCCGAAACCCCAATCGTAATCTTCCCCTCTGGCATCTTTTGCAAATACTCTAGTGGCCTCTCGTCCAGTTCCACCGCCAGTTTCAATGTCCCACCGAGACGCTCCATTCCGACGGGTGACGACTGAAGGGGGTCCCCCAAAATGTTTGCGATGCAAAATTTTGGGGGAAGAAAGTCGGCAGGACCCGTCGAAAATTCAGCACTCGACATGAGCGCCTCAAGCTCCGCTAAAGATATTTCTGGTTGCCTGCCAAGTACTGCTAAATATTTCATTTCACAATCGCAAACTTATTCTTGCCTTTCTTTACGATAGCCGTCTGATCAACCGACATTTCTTCGCGTACTTTCACACCATTTATACTCACAGCGCCCTGCGCGACGAATTCGCGTGCTTTCTTCTTAGACTCCGCAAGCCCAGTAGACACCAAAACGTCGACCAGTGCTGTCCCCTTCGCCACAACTGGCAAATACGCCGCAAATTCCATAATCTCATCCTCAGAAAATTCCGTAAAATCCGTATCACGGTTAAACAACGTCTCGGTCAAACTCTCCACCGCATCCGCTGCTTCGCGTCCATGTACGACCGTAGTCACTTCATGCGCCAATGCCCTCTGCGCTAGACGTTTCTCTGGCGCCTCTTTATGGCGAGCCAACAAATCCTCAATCCCCTCCCGCGGAATCAGCGTGTATATCTTTAGCAAATACTCCAGACTTCCATCTGGCTGATTCAGCCAGAACTGATAAAAATCAAACACAGAAGTATAATTTCCAGACCCATTATCGGTACCAGCGAGCCAAATCGCATTCCCTTCGCTCTTGCCGAACTTGCGCCCCGTCACTGGGTCAATCACGAGTGGCGTACTCCAGACGTCTACGTCCGCATTCTCAAGACGCCGAATTAAATGCATACCCGTCGTACAGTTACCAAATTGATCCGCCCCACATAGTTGCATCCTCACATCATACTCACGAAAAAGATGCAAGAAATCGTATCCCTGGATCAAAGTGTACGAAAACTCCGCATACGAAATCCCAGAACCGCCTTCACCAATCCGATTCTGTACAAATTGACGGTCAAGAAGTTGCGTCATCGAGAAATTCTTCCCTACCTCCCGCAAGAATGACAGGTAATTAATATTCTTGAACCAATCATAGTTGTCAACTATAGTAAGAGATTTGTCATCGCCCTTCTTTGCATCACCCGCAACGAGGTCTTCTGTCAAGAAGCCAGCAGAATTCATAATTCTCTTCACCTGCTCATGAATACAATTCTTATTATGCTCAACCTCTTCAATCGTCTTCAAATCTCGCTCACCGTTTTCTTTCGGGTCACCAATCTGCCCCGTCGCACCACCCACAAGTATCACCGGCTCCCAGCCATATCGCACGAAGCATGCGCACATCATTAGTGCCGCCAGATTCCCAATCGTGAGAGAATCCGCTGATGGATCCGCTCCCCAATAAAACTTCTTATTCTCCCGCGCATCCAAATCTGCAGGATTTTCAATAGTAGTTTCGGCCTTAAAGCCACGGTAAATAAGTTCTTCCGATAATTTCATAGGTTAATTATATCACAACTTCCGACCAAGCCTTGCTTTATTCGCCCATTCATCCGCCATCTCATTAAACTTCGTTCCCGCATGCCCTTTCACCCACACCAACTTCACTTTGGTCGGGTCATACAGCTCATACAATTTCTTCACAATATCGAGATTTTTAATCTCTCCCCGCGTCTTTCGCCACCCTTTATCCGCCCAAGCGTTCATCCATTTCGTCATCACGTTCACCCAGAACTCCGAATCAGTATGAATTTCGCAAGACTCCCCAGTCGCAAGAGCTCGCTTCATCGCAGCGATGAGTGCCCATCCTTCCATTCGAATGTTCGACGACTCCGCTTCGCGCCCCAATATCACCGGCTTTCCCACATCACCTTGCACTTCTATGACCGCAAATCCCCCCGGCCCAGGGTTCGGGTTTGCACTCCCGTCAGTCCATAATATCATCATACTCTACCCATATTATTTAATCGTTCAATCATCACGAATCCATCATAATATCTTTGCATTCGTGCTGGTTCAGTCTGGTAACTATTACCACCAAAAAAATAATCGCAAAACTCATCCCTAGCCTTCAATATTTCCGTCAGTCTAGCATGATTACCTACATTCGCTTCAATCGTAAAATCAAAAAGCTCAAGCGCCCGGTCAATCGCCTTGCTAGCCCGTACCTCATTACCTTTCTCCTTCCACTTAATTGACCGCGATACTTCACCACCAATATTTCCCATCTGATAAGTAATCGGACGTTTTAGCCAATCCTTGTGCGCCTCTTCTCCATGAATATAATCTACTTGAGCCATTTTGCCACCACTGTCTTAATCTTGTCTCGCATTCCAGCATCTTCAACATACCGACTACGATTATTCTGCGCTGGACGAATATTAATCATCGAATCAAACTCCACTATATCATCCCACTCAGCCTCATCCAGATAAAGATTTATCCCCCAAATGTCATCCTGACGAGAACCATCCTCTAACAATAATTGATCCAAATCATAATGCATTGGTGCATCCACCGCGAGTATCCCCCTTGAAACATCTACCACTCCTTTAATTACATTCTCATCTATGAAATTTCTTGACAACCTCGCCAATTCATCCTTTCCGATTGGTTCTTCAATAATTCTCATACCCTCATTATATCACACTCCGCCCATTATCCTCTCTTAATCGGCAAAAGGATGAGTGGCGGCAATCCGAAAATGAATAACGCCCGCAATTAACGCTGGATGAATAGAATATCATATTTCACCAACTTTGCGACAATGCTTACGACTTTTTTGCGACAAATACAAAGAGACCACAAAAAAACACCCTGACGGGCATCAAGGTGGGGGCTTGGATCCTCTGTGTTACCACAGTGGGTCGCCCACATCAGCTACATTATACCTTAGCTATCTCTTGATGTCAAACACACAAATACCGCCTCACCCCTCGCCAGCTAACACCCTATGTTATAATTTCACTGAGAGCTATTTTACCGATAGGTCGTATGCGAAGAGTAATTAAGCGTCAAATACCCACAAAGTTGAACGAAAAAGAGCAGTTACCGGGTATCGCTGAGCCAAGCCAAAAATCTCGCAACAGGAGCAAGTCTATTGTTACAAATAAGCAATCAGGGATTTAGAGGCGCCCTCAGCTTAAAGCATATTTCGAAGACAGCAGAGTTTAAACATATCCGAAGCACCGCCGCCAAGCACTTCCAGTGAAGCGCCATCCTTTCTTCAAAAAGGCCGCAAAAGCGTAAGGCATAATGATGCTTCAGATCTTAATTGCGCCCCTTGACACTCCGCGGTGTCTCACGTACGTTAGCCTGTTATTGGTTCCTGCTCGCCGGCAACTACAACAATGGCTCGTTCAACAATGGGGGCAGCAACGGCAACTATTGGTCGGCTACGTCGAACAGTAGTACGAACGCTTACAACCTCAACTTCAATTCGAGCAACGTCAATTCAGCCAATAACAACAATCGCAGGAACGGTAACTCAGTCCGTTGCATATTCAATGGGCAGTAGCGTTAGCTTCTCCTCTACCTCCGTAGTGGTTATCAGCTAGCCCCCTCCCCATATCCCTGGTCGCCAAACACTCTCAGTCATCAGCGTGCTTCAAGTCCGCTGATGACTTTTTTCATTTCCGTATATGCCGCCATGTTTTTTCCAAATCCCACATAGGCCTGTATCGTATCATAGTTCGTCGTGCCATCCACATAGCCAAAAAACGCCTTCCGCATATTCCTTATATACCGCTTCCCCGGCGTCATCACGTACGGCCGCACCATCTTACCAAGAAACGGACATCCGTGTGACACTTCTTGGATATAGATTTTCTTCGGATGTAAAGTCAGCCCCATCCTCCTCAATTTCTCCGGCACGTCATTTAACATCAATCTTCTCGCAAATTCATATTCATTTTCTAGCACTATAATATAAAAATCATCCACATATCGCCCATAATACTTAAATCCTAGTTTCTTCTTCATGAACCAATCAAATTCGTTCAACATAATATTAGACAGTAGCTGTGATGTCAGGTTGCCAATCACAATTCCCCGCCCTTTCGGTTGCCTAAACAGGCTTTTATTTGCTGGCAAACATTCCCAATCTTTCGGGCTACCCACCATTCTCGCCGCCGCACACGGATCATCGAAAATCACTTCTTTCCATAAATACCTACAAAGCTCATACAGCCACCCTCCATCCGGAAATTGTCTACGGAGTCCCTGCATTACCTTTTTATACAGTAGTCTCCTATCAAGGCTCATAAAATATCCTGACAAATCCCCTTTTATAATATATACTTTCTGCTTACCATTCGCTAGCGCACTCCGCATAAATTTCTGCATTCGTTGCACTCCGAAATCTGTGCCCTTATTCCTCCGGCACGAATACGAATCATAGATAAATCTCTTGTCCCACCACGGTGCCACCACCGCATATAATAAATGGTGCACAATTCTATCTCGAAACGGCGCCGCAAAAATTTCTCTATCCACCGGCGTATGCGTTATGAAAGCTTTCGACGAACTCGGCTTCCATCGCCGATTGATAATGTCACGTGTCAATTGTTCCAAGTTATCTTTCCAGAAAGCTTCAAACCTACTCTCATCCACCGTCCTCGTCTTGCCCCTTTTCGCCATTAAGAAACACTCATATAACGCTTCTTCCAAATCGGCATTATTCTGCGGTAGCCTTTCCAGTAAATTTCTATCTCGTTTAGCACCTGGTGATTTCTTTTTTCGCGACTGCTTCGTGCTCTCTATTAAATTATCCAATACCTTCAATCTTACTTCGCGGCTAGCGTCTCGCCACACATCACCCTGAAAATTATGTCGGTTATTTTTCCGTCTTCGCCTCAATCTCTTTCTCCATTTTCTTAATCGCCATCCGCTTCATCTCACGCGACTGCTCATTTTCTACCTTCTTAATCGAATCTACAAACTCTTTATATTGCTTCGCCGTAATTAAGCTAAGGTCCACCATCGTCGTCGCATCTTCGTACATTTCCTCTACCATCCGCCGTAGCTCCTCCAAACACTTTTCTACTTTCATTCGTCCTCGCCCCGCCGCAATAATAATTCTATTCATCTCTACCACCCGTCGTTCCACATCATTCAAGAAGATATCTTTCGTCGTATCTTTCTGGTTCCTTACTTGCGTATGCACGAAATTCAGCAGTAACTTCACGTCTGCCCTCAAGTTCGGCATCACGGTCTTGGTCATCACAATCTGGTTCACCTTATCAATCAATAGCTCATCTTCGTGGAGCATCCGCACCATCTCTTCCTGACTGATTCGTTCGCCAAGATCAAATTCCAAAATCATCTCTCCATCAAACGACAAGTTGATTCCAGCCCTCGCCAGTCTCTGGATGAAATCCCCCACTTGGCTCGGCACAATGGACACCACTCCATACCTTGCTCGCACTCCATAGCCCCGGTCGTCATTACGTGCATACGAACGTCCTAATTTCCCATCCAACCATACCGACACAATCATTGCTGAATTGTTACAAATCTTCAGCCATCCATTGTAGCACTTGAGCGCAAAAATTTTCGTGAAGTTCTCCTTCTCCCGTTCCAGCAGCTCCTTCTTCGCCTCGTCTTCCTCTTGACGCATCACCTTCTTAGTCGCATCATCCAAGTGCCTTGCCACCTCCTCCTTCGCCAATGCTTCCTTAGCCTGCTTGTCCCCCGGGAACAGCAAAACCTGCCGCTTCGCTGTTCCAGAATTCCTTTTCGACTCAGTCATATCTTTTTTTATCCTTATCTTATTTTTTACGCATATCTTTTTGGCTCCAGTTTCAGTTTCTTTTCAAATTATCCTTTGGGATTTGGGGGAGGGGGCTAGCTGATAACCACTACGGAGGTAGAGGAGAAGCTAACGCTACTGCCCATAGAATATGCAACGGACTGAGTAACCGAGCCTGCGAAGGCCGTAATCGGCTGAATAGACGTAGCTCGAATAGAAGAGGAGGTCGTAAGCGCTCGTACTACTGCACGACGTAGCCGACCAATAGTGGCCGTAGCTGCCCCCATTGCGGAACGAGCCATTGCCGTAGTAGCCGGCGAGCAGGAAGTTAGGGACGCTATTAGCAACAGGCCCAGCGTTGTTGTAGAAATTTGCACCAGTATCGGCAGAGCTATCATAATAGTTGCTCTCTAAATTCGCTCCGTAAGCCGTAGCCAATGCATACCAGTCACCAGTCTTCCAGTTAGGGCTGGTTGTAGGGGATGCGTTGCTTGTAGTAGAGGTAGGTAGTCTCCAACCCTTCGGGCAGATACTAGCTGCAGCATTGTAACCTCTAGTAGTTTGTGCTGTACTACCATCGCTCTGCATACCTCCTAAGGTAGCTGCAATCCATGAATAGTAAGAATAGCATGGGGTAGTGCTATTACAGGTAGTTGTCTTATTGCCAGAATTATAGACAAATGCACTACTATTATCGCCAAACCCTGCTGTATCCGAAGTGGGAAGGGTAATAGTATTGCCAGATTTAACGAGGCGCGGACTAGTGCTTTCATCAGCGCTACCAGTAAAGCCACTGATGTATTCGCTGGTCACATCTGTATTGTCGGCCGAGAGTGCCGTACCGCCAGCGAGGTTCAAGTTCTCTACCATCCAGTATTTACCATCCTCCAGTTTAGCGATAGTATAAGCCTGTTCATCACGACTGTCATAGACCGTAGCTGTATCACCTTTGTTCGGCAAGAGTGTGGCGATAGTGGAACTGGTAAGATTTTGCATATAGAGCTTATCCGCCTTCCCAGTCACCGTCACTGCACCGTCACCAGTACCCATGGTATAAGTCGGGTTAGCGTCTGAAGTGGAGCTAAGGCTGGCTCCGGTCGTAGAATCCGTCTTCGCCCAGCCATCCAAGGCATAGCCACTGCTAAAGGACGGGTAGAGGTAGTAGGAAGTGCCATAAGCTAATCCTGATACACTGTCACCACTAGTAGAGACCGTCCCTTTGAGATTAGCGCCAGTACAGTCACCGCTCACCGCACAGACCTTTACACTAGATACTCCGCTCCCCGCGAAAGTTATCGCTAGACTATAGGTATTTACAGTCCATATGGCATAGGCATTTAAGCTATTACTACTCGCGGTTCTGTCTATCGGGAAGCTGTCTAAGTTATTATTGGTGCTATTATATAAAGTACCGCTGCAGCTAGTCTGGCTGGTATTAGTAGTGCACCAACCCGCAAAAGTGTACCCTGTCCTAGTAGGTACTGTAGAACTTAATGTAATCGTATCTGCGTATGAGGTTCCGCTAACTACACTACTCGGCATATTCGCCACTGTACTATCTCCGCCCGCATTCGCATTATAGGTCAAGCTGTATGGAGTAGCATTAGCTACTACGGTAATGACTAGCGTGTTAGTATAAGCTCCTGGAGTCTTATCTATCCCTACTCTCGCACCAATTGCAATGTTATAGTTATCAGCTTCGGAAGGGTTAGCAGTAGTGGTCTTAGCTAGAGTAGTGACACTGGTACTAGTAGGAGCTGGGAAGTAGAGATTAGTAGAAGTATTATCTATATTAGTATTATTAGTAGTATCATAGTAAGTACTAGGTCTATAGCCCCAAGTATTATTAAGACTATTAGAAGCAGCATAAGTATCATTAGCGTAGTTAGTAGAAGATACTCCTGCTACTATACTATGGGAAGCAATACTATCTATTACTGTATTATCCTCCTTATAAGATAAGGAATTGTCATTAGCGTTACTTGCCGCAATACTGAGTGTATAGCCAGTATAGTTATCAGTACTTACACTAACCGTATTATCCGAAGTAGATGAACGAGCAAAGGTGCCAGAGGTAGATTTCGGCATAATGTCTAGACTGATGGTATTTGCAATAGTGACATTAAGACTGGAAGTGGCGAAAACAGAAGCACTCATCGAACCAACAAAAACGCCATTTAAACATGCCGCTGCTACAGACAACAATAATTTATTACGATATAATTTCTTCATGTTACCTCTCCTTTAACACGCATGACGACACTTCGGCCTTTACGAAGCAATGTCATCTATTCCGCACCTCAGGTCCCTTTACAACCCTCTTACGGTAACTCCATTATAGCACGTTTCGTATTTTTAGCGCAAGCATATTTTTATATTACTTTTAGTCCTACTCCCACACCGGCACATCTGGCGGAAATGGATCCACAAATCCATCCCCATCCATATCATCAGACACTCCATACGGATTATATCCCAGCTCCGTCAAAAACCTTGACGGCATGTTATAATTCCGACTCCCAAACGAAAACCTGCTCAAAGCATACGTCAAAAATAATCTTCGCATTGCCCGCGTCATTCCCACATAGGCAAGCCTTCTCTCTTCTTCTAGCCCAGCCTCATCTTCCACCGCTCGTGCCGACGGGAACAGCCCTTCTTCCATTCCCACTAAGAACACCACCGGAAACTCCAATCCCTTCGCCGCGTGCATCGTCATTAGCGTCACCGAGTTCTTCTGCACCGCCTCATCCACCGACGACATCAGTGCTGCATCCGCCAAAAACTCATCCAAATTCGCATATTGCTCAGCATTCGATGCTAGTACTTCCAGGTTATTCATTCTTTCCTCGCCGCTCGGCGTCCCATCATCCGTCAGTCGCCGAAAATCAAAATACGTCACCACTCGCTTTACAATTTCTCCAGGATTCTCATCCTTCGCCACACCGACAATAAACCTCGTTAGCCTCTCCAATCCTGCTCTTGCTTTGCCTGCCCGCAAAACTTCCGGCAAATCTGCATCCATCAAAGGTTGTTGAGTCTCCATCGAATCAATCGCTGTCAATATCTTCGCAAGGCTCGCTTCCCCTATCCCCGACAACATATTTTTCACCACCCGCTCCAGCGACACTTTATCTCGCTGATTCACTATCAGTTTCAAAATCGCGAGCACATCCTTCACTTCCTTTCGGTCATAAAATCTCACCCCACCCACTATCTTATACGGCAAATGCATATTTATAAACGCTTTTTCAAACGCATACGATTGCGCATTCGTCCGATAAAGCACCGCAAAATCGCTATAATCTGGATACTCTCGCTTGAGTTTCAAAATCATCATCCCCACATAGCTTGCCTCCGCCTCCTCATCTCGCAAAGATTCAATCTCCACCGGCTCGCCATCACCAATCTCCGTAAAAAGTTCTTTCTCCGTCCGCGTCTTATTATGATTAATTATCTCCTGTGATGCTTTCAAAATATTTCCCGTAGAGCGATAATTTTGCTCCAACTTCAGCACTTTCGCACCCGGAAAATCTCGCTCAAAATTCAAGATATTCGTAAAATCCGCCCCCCGCCACGAATAAATCGACTGCCAGTCATCTCCCACCACCGCAATGTTTCGCTTCTCATTTACTAGTAGCTTCACCAACCGATATTGCACCGTATTTGTGTCTTGATACTCGTCTATCAAAATATGCTGAAACTTTTCCTGCCACTTCTTTCGCACCGCCATATTTTTGCTAAATAGCCCCAACGTCTTAAGTAGCAAATCATCAAAATCTAGCGCCCCCGCCTTCTGCTTTTCTGCCTCATATCCACGAAACACCTTCGCAATATCTTGCTGGTTCGGATACAGCGCCTCTGCTGCATATTCCTCTGGTCCGTTACCTTTATTCTTCTCTGCCGAAATAATCGACTGTATCGATTTCGGTTTCAAAGCTTTATTGTCGTTCAGACGCAGTTCTTTCATCACCCGCTTAATCAGCGCTATTTGGTCATCCGTATCATAAATCACAAAGTTTCGGTCTAGTCCCGCCGCATCTGCTTCAATTCGGAGAATCTTCACACATATCCCATGAAACGTCCCCATATACGGCATGAAAGACCGCGGTACGTCTGTTGGCCTCTCGGCAGGGGTGGCCGAAACACCTTTTTCGAAGGGCCTAAGACTTGGGCGAGCGCCCCGGAGCGGCCCGAGAAAAAGGTGTTCGGACAGGACCCCTGCCACAAGACCCCACAGCCGCTCTCGCATTTCCTTTGCCGCCTTATTGGTGAACGTCACCGCGAGTATCCGTGACGGTAGTACTCCATGCGCAATCAAATTCGCTATTCGGTGTGTCAGAGTCTTAGTTTTCCCCGACCCCGCCCCAGCCAAAATCAACAGAGGCCCTTCCAGGCATTCAACTGCCTCTTTTTGTGCAGGATTTAATCCCTCCAAAATCTCATTCATTTTATATCCCCGTAAGTGGTGCTATATCCGCCCCGAGATGCCTTAGCCTCGCCGCAAAATCTTGATACCCACGATTGATTGAATACACATTGCGAAGAATAGAAGTCCCTGGCGCTGCAAGCATTGCAATTAGTACCACCACAGCCGGACGTAAAGCCTGCGGTGCCACCATCTCCGCCGGTCGCCAATTCGTCGGACCTTGAATGTACACGCGATGCGCATCCAATAGTTCAACTTTAGCGTTCAAGTTCGAGAGTTCAGTAATATACACTGCCCGATTTTCAAATACCCAGTCGTGTATCAACGTTCGCCCCTTCGCCACCGCCGCAATCACCGAAAAGAACGGCAGATTATCAATGTTGAGTCCAGGAAATGGCATCGGATGAATCTTATCTACTGGCGCCACAAGCTCCGATTTTCTCACCGTGAGATCCACCAGCCTTGTCCGTTCATTCGCCGACAAATATTCCATCGACCTCTCTATCCGCGCGTTCATAGTCTTTAACACCTCAAGCTCTATCTCAAGAAATTCAATCGGCGCTCGCCGTATCGTAATTTCTGAATTAGTTACCAATCCCGCCGCAATAAAGCTCATTGCCTCTATCGGGTCTTCCGATACATGATATTCCACATCCTCATCTATTACCGACCGTCCTCGCACTACCAACCGAGTCGTGCCAATCCCACTGATTTTCACCCCCAACTTCTCCAAGAAAAAGCACACATCTTGTACCATATAATTCGGCGAAGCCCCCACAATCGTCGTGCGCCCCGGGCTTAAAGCCGCCGCCATCAAAACATTTTCCGTCACCGTATCGCCACGTTCTGTCAATACAATATATCTATCCGTATATTTCCGTAAAGTCTCTTGACGCACTGATACATTATAGAATCCACTTTCACACACCGCATCCACCGTTAATCCAAACGATTTGAGTGCCTGGATGTGCGGCTCCACCGTCCGCGTCCCAAGCGAACATCCCCCCGCATAAGGCAACTTAAAATTTGGATAACGATAAAGTAGTGGCCCAAGGAACATAATAATTGACCGTGTTCGCCTCGCCGCCTCTACATCCATCTCGTCCAACTTTAATTCGCGTGGTGATATAATTTCTAGATCACGATTACGGTTATGCCACCGGCATTTCACTCCGATTGACTCCAGAACCTCAATGATTCTAAACACCTCCTCAATCCGCGCCACTCTGCGTAGCACCGTCTTACCAGAGTTTAGCAGTGCCGCACACAAGAGCCCCACCGCTGCATTTTTTGATGTATTTACGGTAATCTCACCAGAAAGCTCTTTCCCACCCCGAATCCGAAAGCTCTGTGAAACCGAATCATTTATAGAGAGAATCTGATTGCCTAGCGCTTCCGATAGTTTCTTAATCATCTCAAGCGAGATATTTTGCCCACCTTTCTCAATTCTATGTATCGCCGACTGGCTCGTCCCCACCTCGCGCGCCAAATCTTCCTGCGTCCACCCCTTCTCCACGCGCATCTGCTCGATGGTTTCGCCGATTACCTCCTGATAAGTCTTGTTCTTCTTCATTACCACATTATATCACCATGCGAATATTTTGCCAACAAATTTTTTCTATGCTACACTATTCTTATGAAGACTATTAAAGATATTGATTTAAAAGATAAAACTATTCTCGTCCGCGTTGACTATAATGTCCCACTAAAGGACGGCAAGACAGAAAGCGACCTACGTATCCGCGCTAGTCTACCCACGCTCAATTACCTTCGTGAACACGGCGCCAAGAAAATCATCCTCATTTCTCACCTCGGCCGCCCCGAAGGCAAAGATGCCTCACTTAGCCTTGCACCTGTCGCCGAAACCCTAAAGAAATTACTGCCGAACGTTTCTTTTGTCGCTGATGTTTCCGGCCCCGACGTAGAACAAGCTGTCGCCAAAATGTCCAAAGGTGACATTCTCTTGCTAGAAAATTTGCGTTTCTTTCCAGGCGAAGAGGCTAATTCTGATGATTTTATTCGCGAAATCATTGATTCTGTCAAAGCCGACCTTTATGTTCAAGATGGCTTCGCTGTTATCCATCGCGCTCATGCTTCTACTGATGCTGTCAAGAACCACCTTCCAATCTACGCCGGTCTGCTCCTTGAAAAAGAAGTTGCAAATCTCACCGCCGCCACGAAAGACCCAGAACACCCAGTTCTTCTCATTATCGGTGGCGCCAAAGTCGATGATAAACAACCACTTATTGAAAAGTTTTTACCTCAAGCCGACCACATCTTCGTAGGTGGCAAAATCGCCGCGGACGGCTACGCGTCACAAGATTCCAAAATCTACGTCGCTGAAGATTTTGACGAAAATTCCGAAGGCAAGAAATTAGATATCGGTCCACTCTCCACCACCAAACTCGCCGACTTTATCACCGACGCCAAGACAATCATCTGGAACGGACTTCTTGGTTATGCCGAAGATCCTGCCTATGCCACCGCTTCCACTATTGCCACTGAAATGCTTGGCGAAAAAGAAGACGCCACCACTATTATCTGTGGCGGCGATACCACTGGCTTCGTTGAAACTCTCGCTGAGTCTCATCCAAGCCTTAATTATTCTCTCGTCTCCACGGGTGGTGGCGCTTCACTTGAATTACTCCTCGGGAAGAAACTCCCCGGACTAGAAGCTATACACTCCTAACCCTAATCGTATCAGTCCCGTTTTTATTCTTATCGCCTGACACAATCACGGCGAGCAAATCTTTCACACCATCTTTAGTTTTCAAGTATCCAGTCGATTTTAGTTCCATTGCAAGTTTCAAACCAAACTCTTCCGCATATGGTCGTACGAACGCCGAGTTAGCGTAAAGTAGCGCTAGTTGATTCGCCACTCTTGCATTGGATGTTACCGACACTATCGGTAAATTCGGTCTTTGTGCCGCTATCGCAAGTGACGTGGCACCGCTCGCTGTCTGGCAGATAATCACATCCGCATCAATTTCCTCCGCCAGTCGCGCCGCCGCACACGAAATTGCATCATACTTCGCATCACCGCCCTCTGGTGCCTTTGCAATAGAAGCGATTCGCGAATGATTTTGCGTGTATAATATCACTTTCTTCATTTCTTTCACGGTTTCTACCGGATACGAACCATTTGCCGTCTCGTCCGACAGCATCACCACATCTGCACCTTGCACCACCGCAGTTGCTACATCTGACACTTCCGCCCGTGTCGGCTCCGGCGAATCCACCATTGATGAGAGCATCTGGGTCGCCACAATACATGGCTTTGCATGCGCCCGACACATTGCAATTAGTTTACGCTGCACAATTGGCACCACCTCAGTACCTGCCTCTACCGCCATATCGCCACGCGCCACCATAATACCGTCCGACACTTTCACAATTTCTTCTAGATGTGCATCCGAAGAAATCGCTTTCTTCGTCTCAATCTTTGCAATCACTTTTGCCGTTGACCCAAGCGCAAGCAACATCTGTTTTAGTTTCTCAATATCTGATGCCGACTGCACAAATGACAACGATACATAATCATAATCACATTTAGCACCATATTCAATATCGGCAATATCTTTTTCGGTCAAAATATCCCCGCCAAAATCCGTATCTGGCAAATTCAATCCTTTACGCGACATGATAAAGCCATCATTCAGTATCTTTATCCGAATTGCTGTATCTGATTCTATCGCTACAATTTCGGCTTTCACTTTTCCATCAAAAAGTGACAGTGGTTCACCTACCTTCACTTTCTCCGCCAAATTATACTGTACCGGCACCGTCATTCCGCCATCATGCTCATATCCTTCCGCCGCTTCTAGTACTAGTTCATCGCCCTTTGTAAGGTCTAATCTGTTGTCGCGAATCATGCCTAACCGAATTTTCGGTCCTTGCAAATCTTGCAAAATCGCCACCGAACGACCTTTCTTCGCTGCTGCCGCACGAATCCACTTTATCTGCTGATCACGTTCCTCATTAGATCCATGCGAACAATTCAATCTACAGCCATTCACTCCAGCCATAATCACTTCTTCAATTTTCTCGGCCGAATTCGTCGCCGGCCCAATCGTTGCTAGTATCTTAGTTCTCTTAAATAATTTACTCATACTTTTATCTTACCATATTAAAGTATTTATGGTAAGATATACTTATGGTTAAATCCAAACAAACACTTAAAAGTAACAATTATCATTCATCTCGCATCCATAGCAGTACTTCGCATCTTTCCCTTGCTAAAGTTCGCGATCGTAAAGTCGCTACCATAGCTAAAAACGTTATCCTTGCAATTATCGCCCTCACTACTCTCACAGTAGTCGCCATCATCCTCATTACACAATTCTCCACCCCAGAACGCATAGTCACTCACGAAATAGAATCTATCGCCACCGACTATTATGAAAACTACTTCTATCCAGAAATTACCACCGACAACCCTAGCTCGCCTGAACAAATTTTCGCCAAATACGAAACTACCGGCTTCGCACGTGTTTCTTTAAGGCAACTTCTCCTGTTTGACAATGAGCGACACACCTCCTCCGCCACCCTGCTTTCATCGCATTGCGACACCAATACCACTTTTGTCCAATTTTTCCCCACCGCACCATTTAGCAAATCTGACTACCGCACCGAATATCATTACTCTTGTAATTTTTGATATATTTGCTATAATATATATACGTGGTCGCGTCGTCTAGAGGCCTAGGACACATGGTTTTCATCCATGCAATCGCGGGTTCGAATCCCGCCGCGACTACCATTTTTGTCGCGAGTTCGCACCGAGCATAGTGAGGTTCCCCCTCTCGCCGAGATCACCAAATACTCAAAAGACCTTCAGGGTCTTATTTTTTTATTAGTTCCAGAAACTCCACTTCATTCATTCTCGAAATGCCCAACTTATCTGCCTTATCCATCTTAGACTTACCGGGTTTCTCGCCCACAATCAAAGCTGTCGTCCCTCGCGTTACCGACGAAGTTACTGTCGCGCCAAGCGCTCGTAACCGATCTTCTGCTTCCTCGCGCCCCATTGAAGCCAAAGTGCCAGTTACAATATACGATCTACCAGAAAGCGGCAAATCTCCACCCTCAAAATCCATTGGCCACACGTCAAGTTCTTTCAACTCCTCTAACAACCTCGCATTATCTTCATCTGCAAACCAGGCCAATATCGACTCCGCCACTACATCGCCAACGTCAGGAATCGCCAGCAAATCATCTTCCGTCGCATTCGCCAAATTGTCAAGCGACCCAAATTTTCGCGCCAAAGCCATTGCTGTCTGTGCTCCCACATGCCGAATTCCGAGCGCCGTAATAAACTTTGCGAGCGGCGCACGACGCGACGCATCAATCGCCTTCACCAAATTCTGCGCTGACAATTCTGCGAATCTTTCTAGCTCTGTCACTTGTGGTACTTTCAACCGATACAAATCCGCAATCGACTTTACTAACCCACTATCCACCAGCGCCGCCACATTTTTCTCACCCAAGCCTTCAATGTTTAATGCCGGCTTTGACGCATAGTATTCTATCGCGCGTTTCAAAATCAACTCCGACGATTCTCCCGCCACGCGGTACACCGCCTCACCATCTGGCCGCACGAATTTTAATTCTGGATATTGTTTCTTAAGTGTCGTCGCAAAGTCAAACTTTTCCGTGCCATCGGGTCGAAGCGTCAAAAGCACTTCCTTCACTTGCGGAATAATATCCCCTGCCTTATAAATAATTACCGTATCGCCAATCCGAATGTCTAACCTGGCAATCTCGTCCGCATTATGCAAAGTCGCATGCCTCACCACCGACCCCGCCACTACTACTGGGTCAAAAATCGCCACCGGCGTCGCTGCCCCCGTTCTCCCCACCGAAATCACGATATCGCGTACTTTCGTCGTCGCCTCTTCTGCCGGGAACTTAAATGCCACCGCACCGCGTGGTGTTTTCCCTACAATTCCCAATTTATCATAAACGTCACGATTGTTAATCTTAATTACCATCCCATCTGTATTAAATGGCAAGCCTTTCCGATAATCGTCCAATTTATCAATGTATTCAAACAGCGCTTTCTTTTCATTCGCCTTAAACACTCTGTCCTCTCGCGAAGTCTGAAATCCTAGTGCGCGCAAAGTTTCGTAAGCCTCATGCCAAGTTGGAGAGTCCGGCTTCACCAAATCATAAGCAATAAACCTAAGCGGTCGCGCCGCCGCAACGCGCGGATCCAATTGTCGAATTGACCCCGCTGCGAGATTCCTCGGATTCGCAAACTCCAGCTCACCATTTTTACGTTGAATTTCATTTAACCTCTCAAAATCTTTCTTAAAAATCACAATCTCCCCTCGCACCTCTATTTCTGAAAGAGCATTATCCTCTGAGGACTTTGTGGACCCAGCTGGGTCCACGAGAAGTGACTGAGCCCCGTGAAGACGGGCGCGAGGAAACGTGTCCGAAGAGGATAAATGCTCTTTCAGCTTTAGCGGCACATTCTGAATTGTTTTCACATTTTGCGTCACATCTTCACCAACTAACCCATCCCCACGCGTCACCGCCTGGACCAACACACCATCACGATATTTAAGCGAGCAAGCCAATCCATCCATTTTAATATCCGTAAAAAACTCGTCAATTCGTCCTCCCGGTACCAATTTCTCACTTCGTGCCACCCAATCCAATACTTCCTCCCGCGAAAAAACATCCGCAAGACTAATCATTCGTTTTTCATGCGCCACTTTTTCAAATTTATCCAGTGGCTGCCCCGCCACACGTTGCGTCGGCGAATCTAGCGTAATCAGTTCCGGAAACTCTGCTTCTAGCGATACCAATTCGTGTTTTAATGAATCCGCCGCCGCCTCACTCATAATTGATTCGTCTAGTACATGATAATGATACCGATAATCGTTAATTAACGCCCTCAACTTTGCGATTCTTTTTTCTGCATCTATTTTATTCATAAATTAACTCCTTATAATATAAATACAAATACACTGCCACATATATCACTGATACACATCCCGCCACTATTGCCATAATTGGCACCAACATCGCCATTTGCACTCCCCACCAATTATAAAGCGCCAAATTCACTAGCATGGCTAATCCCACCAGTACCCCCCAAATAAGCACCAGCACTAGTATCAACACCAACATCCTCAGCACAAATCTCACCCTTTCACCGATCATTAGTTCATGAGTAAGCTCTAACGCTCTCAGCGGATACATTCCCGGCACGCTCACAGCTACCAGCGCCATCATTGTTCCCGACAGTAAAAATCCCGACAGCACGACCATCAAAAGCGCAAACAGCACAAATAACGAAGCGTAAAACATATTTCCAAATAAATTTGTTTCCACCGCCGCCGAATATCCAATCACGATTAGCATCACCGGAACACACTGAATGGCAAGCACTACAAACACCAAAAGTATCGACACTAGCGGTGTCATTGCATTATAAAGCCCATCACGAAATTTCACCTTCTTCTCAGCGGTTATTTGTCGCACAAAAAACAGCGCCACAAGCCACAACATCAAAAACGTCAAAACCCATATTAGCACTGCCGCTTCTTCTCCCACCGCAAACGTCATCGCCCCCAACAAAACCCCCACTACTGCCAATGGCAAAAATAGCCCAACGTTCGTAAATATCAAACCAAAAGCCGCTCTCACGCCGAATTTACTAAACTCGCCACGTTTCCCATTAGAACGTTTTTTTGCCATGCTCTAATCTTTCAATTCTTTTTTCAATCGGCGGATGCGTACTAAACAAATCATTGAAAAAACCTTTACGCAAAGGATCATTGATATACATTGACGCCGCCGCCGTATTCTGACTCTGCATCGGTTGTGAGTGAGCCTGCAATTTTTTCAAAGCGTCGATCATCCCTTCCGGGTATCTTGTGATATTCACTGCTGATGCATCAGCCAAATATTCTCGCTGGCGCGATACCGCCATCTGTGCCACCGCCGCCAGTATTGGCGACAGTATCGCCGCAACCACAATCAGAAGGTACCCCACCGGACTCCCCTCATTATCTCGCCGTCGGCTACCATAAAACATCATCCGAAACGCAATATCCGATATTAGCCCCACTACGCAAGTCAGCCCGAACACAATCATTGACACTCGAATATCATAATTCTTCACATGCGACATCTCATGCGCCATCACTGCAGTGAGCTCTTTGTCATTCATGATATCCATTAGACCAGTCGTCGCTGCCACTATCGCGTGCTCCGGATCTCGCCCCGTCGCAAACGCATTTGGTGCCTTATCCCGTATCACATACACCTTCGGCATCGGCAAGCCCGTTGTAATAGACAAATTCTCTACTATATTATATAGTCTTGGATTGTCCTTCTTGCTTATTTCCTCAGCACCAGTCATCACTGTCGCAAGCGACCCAGAAAAGAAATACTGTATCACCGCATAAGCTGTCGCCACCACTACCGTCCATACTGCCACCCACGGATCCTTAAAATATACCGCAAACGCCGCCGCAATCAACCCAATCATCAGCACAAAAGCCATCATAATAATGATAGTTCGTCGTTTATTTTGCGCAATTTGTTTATACATAATCTCTCCTCATAGCGCCCCCCCTAAACGCTACAATTCAAATTAAAACTTCACTTCTGGCGCTTTATCTATTTTTGCTTTTTCGCTTTCTGCTACTTCAAAGTATTCGCGTTTCTTGAAATGCCCAAACAAATTGTTGATAATGTTTGCTGGAAAAGTTTTAATCTTTGTGTTAAGTTCTTTCGCTCCTGCATTGTAGAATCTGCGTGCCGCTTGAATCTTATCTTCTACATCCTGCAACTGCTCTTGCAATTTCACGAAATTCGTATTCGCTTTAAGCTCCGGGTAGGCTTCTGCAATCGCAAAGATTCTTCCAAGCGCACCTTGCATTTCCTTCTCCGCTTCTGCAGCTTGTTTCACCGTTTTTGCACCCATTACCGCTGAGCGAGCTGAAGTCACCATTTCGAAAGTTTCTTTCTCATGCTTCGCATAGCCTTTCACGGTTTCCACTACATTCGGAATCAAATCCGCACGATACTTAAGTTGCACCGTAATATCCGACCACGCTTCATTCACCCGTTCGTTCAAACTCACTAATCCATTATAAAGTCCAGCAACAATCGCAATCAGCAGTATCACCACCGCTACCACCACAATTGCTATAATTCCACCTATTGGCATATTATCTCCTATTTAGTTTTATCTCATTATATCACAGCATTATCCAAATAGCACAAAAATGGTGCGAATGAAGAGACTCTAACTCTCGACCTCTTCCTTGGCAAGGAAGCGCTCTAAACAACTGAGCTACATTCGCACATAGCACTATTATAACACACATTTTTTATTTTTACCAAAAAATCTTTTTTCGTGCTATAATATAACCATAAAGGTAATTAAAACAAACAATGGAAATCATTTTACAAATATTATTACTCGTTATCGGCTTTATTATTTTAATCAAAGGCGCCGACTGGTTAATTGACGGGGCAAGTTCCACCGCCACACATTTTAAAGTCAGCAAATTACTTATCGGCCTCACCATTGTTGCTTTCGGCACTGGCGCACCAGAATTTGCCGTCTCCATTTCTTCTCTCCTCAATGGCACCACCGATATGCTACTTGGCAACGTCATCGGCAGCAACATCATGAACATCTTACTCCTCATCGGCATCGGCGCCATCATTCGCCCCATCACTATTAAAAAAGGTACTGTCAGCAAAGAACTCCCACTCCTCCTCCTTATCTCTACCGTTCTCGTAGTATTATTCCTAGACACTTTCCTCATGAACTCCGAAGTTAACACGATCTCTCGCACCGATGGCATCATCTGCCTGCTATTCTTCGCCATTTTCCTATACTACATTTTCTCCACCGCCCGCAAAAATCGTGAAGAAAATAAAAAATCCAAAAACAAAGCCAAAAAAATCGAACAGCCAAAATTCAAGCTTGGCATTTCTATACTACTAATAATTATCGGTCTCGCCGGAGTAGTCGGCGGTGCTGAACTTGTCGTTGACTCCGCTTCCACTATCGCTAGGACTATCGGTATTTCTGACCGCATCATTGCCCTCACTATTGTCGCATTCGGCACCTCGCTTCCCGAACTCATCACTACTATCAAAGCCGCCAAACGTGGCGAAACCGAGCTTCTCGTCGGCAACATCATCGGGAGTAACATCTTTAACATTTGTATTGTTTTAGGTTTACCGGTCGCCCTCTTTGGCACCGTCACACCAGACAGCTTTGAAATAATGGACATCGTCATGCTTATTGGCTCCGCCGTCATCCTCCTTATCACTGCACGCACAGGTCATAAAATTACGCGTCTGGAGGGCCTCCTCATGCTCGCCATTTTCTCCGTCTACTATAGTTATCTCGTAATCGGAGCGCTTACTTAATGGAATGGCTCATCTTCGTCGCCATCACCGTCGTCTTTGATTCATCCCGCATCTTCATTGACAACTATATTTCTGATGTCTATTTTGATGGTCATACTGCTGTTTCGCAAAAATACTACTACGCTTATCTCTTCGTCATTCTCGCCGCCGTCATCATGCTTATTACGGGTGTAGATTTTTCTACCCCCCTTCCACTACTTCTTTTTACGGCATCCGGCATTATGTCTAGTCTTGCCGGCATCCCCTACTACCGCGCCCTAGAACTTGATGACTCCACCAATCTCGGCATTTTCATGCAGCTCGCTCCCGTTCTTTATCTCATTCTCGGTTGGCTGTTTCTCGGTGACTCTTTCTCAGCCATACAACTCGCCGCTTTCGCCCTCATTCTTTCCGCACCACTGCTTATCGTTGCCACCACCAAGAAACGTAGTCGCAAAATCAAAATCAAAGCCGTTCTTTATGCCTTTTTATTTGTCACCATCGCCGTCACCGGCAACTTTATTTTCGTCAAGCAAAACGCCACCCACGCCGAACTCAACTTCTTTACCGAAATGGCTTTTGTCTTCCTCGGTAAAGGTCTTGGCAATTTCCTCATCCTCGCATTCAAACCAAAATGGTGTCGTCGTTTTCGCACCGTTGCGAAACGCAACAAGAAGATATTCCGTCCGCTTACTACTTCCGCAGTTTTTAGTATCACCAAGGATTTCACCTATCGTGCCGCTCTCACCCTTGCACCATCCGCCGCAATTGCCTCCGCAGCCTCCGACTCTTCCGAACCTATCGTGATTTTCTTTATGGGGCTGCTGCTTACTCTTATCTCTCCAAAGATTGGTCGCGAGAAACTCGCAAAGAAACCTGTCATTATTCATCTTATCGCCACCGCGCTTGTTGTCACTGGTGTTATTTTACTACGCAAATTCTCCTAACCTATGTTATAATAATGCTACAGGATGGTGCTTTGGCGGAGTGGTTACGCAGCGGTCTGCAAAACCGCGTACACCGGTTCAATTCCGGTAGGCACCTCCATTTTTTATCAAAAAACAGCCGCTTTTACTCGGCTGTATTTGTTTATAAATGGATAATCGGCTCTTTACTTTTGCTTAACTTCTCAGCTTTCTTAATCAACGCCGCCACCTTCTCTTGATCCGCCTTTTGTTTTGCTGCATCAAACGCCTCTTGCTGACGCTTCAAATCACCATAGAACCCAGTTCCCCTTGCTGCATTCCAGAATAATTTCTCACAAGGCACATTCTTATAGTGCCATGGTTTATTAAACAAATTAAAATGCACCAATTTTGTCGTCTTTGGCAAATCTTCCGCCGGTTCCGCATTCCAGCACCCATCCAGGAACTTTATTTTACCACGCAGTATCACATTCAGATAATCTTGGTCCGGTGCCACAAGGTCAGCATTGTATTTCTCTATCAAATCCACCATCGTAGAAAGATAGTGCATCTTGCGCATTTTCTTCAGATCCATCAACATTACCCCCGAGTTTACATATTCCTTATGTGGCACACCTACCGCCGTATCTACATATTTCCGAAACTCTGGTATCACTTCCACTTTCGGATCCACCATCGCCGCCAGCACCTTATCTTCTAAATCAATATCGAACAGCTCACCGATATCTCCCATTAGTATCGTGTCACTATCTATATATACGCCCTTCTCGTACATCGGGAACAATCGCGGAATAAAGAACCGATAATAATACACCGCCGACGAAAAGAAATCTCCCGCTCCCTTTTCCCGCGCACAATACCGTATCACTGCTTTTAGATATAGACTATTACTGATTTTCCGGAATTGTATTGCCACATTATTCGTCACCAAACTTCTCAGGCGTATCCTGCTCACGAGCGATAATCCGTCATGTAAAATTATCACCCGATAATAACGCTTCTTATCACACTTCTGCGTCAACGAGTGCATCGCCGCCGCCGCATAAGGCGCATACGCATTATTAATCGCCAAAAAAACCGGTACCACCTTAGTGTATTTATTTAACGGATTACCAGTCGAGAAAATACTCATATTTAATTCCTTTTCGTACTACGTTCCCCACCCGCTGTCTTAGCGTCTTTCTTTATGTATTTAAAATATTCATAGCTATTCTTCTTACTATATTTTACCATACTATCGTAAGCTTTTTGCGCCAACATTGCTTGGTTCTCCGCGTCCGTCTTTCCCGCCTCTGGCCAGAACGGCCCGTCAACATACACATCCATTCGCGGCAAATCACCTTTTTTCTTATCCTTACGCTTGTGATACGTTGTCGTCATCGTATAGACCGGCAATCCATTTCGCACTGCATATTTAAATGACTTATCTCCCGCCGGGAACTTGCGCACCTTCGTCGCGTACGGCCACACATGCGCCTCTGGATAAATCACCAAACACTTTTTCTGTTTTGCAAGACGTTTATCCACTGCCTCGTTCATCGCCCGCTTCTCAACATCATTCGTTCCTAGCGGTATCCCGCCTATCATCGGCAAAAACTTCCCGATTCCGGGTATTTTCAAATTCACCGGACTTATAATTGTAAAAATTCGTTTATTCGCCGCCATCGCCGGCCCAAACACATCATGAAACGGATTCGTGTGGTTGGCATAAATCACATATCCCTTGCCCTTAGCCGCCTTCAATTTCTCGCGTCCATAAAACTTCGCTTGCCAATAGCCCTTTTCGTAGTATTGTCCGAATACCCAGAACAAGCGAAATAATATCGCCGAATACACTCGCACCCACCAATGCCGCGGAATAAACTCATATCCTTCCGGCAAAGTCACCTTTTCCTTTCGCTCTTGCTCGTCCGTCTTAATCGGATCATCTTCTTCCGACTCATAATAAAACACCCGCTCTTCTGTCGGTATATCTTTCTGGAATAACTCTGCCTTCGCCATTATAGATTGTCCTTCATTTTACTATACTCACTTAGTATATCATCATACTCTGTGATTTTCAAAACATGGTGGATCTTATCAATTTCAAACGGCTTCACTTTCTGAACTCTAAAATACGGCCAAAACTTAAAATTATTGCTAAAATGATGCAGTATTGTATCTTTCCGTGGACGTTCTTCCTGTTCGTTGTATTTTCTAGGCATCAACTTACGGCGACTAATTGCCCTATTTAGCGCCGACTGATCTGCGAGTAGCATCCATTTCTCCACACATAGTCGCCTTGCCTTCTTAAACATCTTTGTCTTTATGCATTCTGGCATATTAAATAGCATCACTCCGGAATTCATATAGTCATGCTTTAAAATCCATTCGTAATGTTCATCCCTTGGACGTTCATCTCGTACTCCAGCATCTTTTATCCATTTGAACAATCCGCGATAATGATACCACCTGCGACCATAAATATCCAGCACGCCCGCCGCTTCAATGTCTGTCAAATCCATATTATAAAATTCACTAATATCCCCCCGGCACACTACATCGTAATCCATATATAGTATCCGGTCCAGCTTAGCCAGCTCTGGTACCTTGTCAGCATACAGTCGAAGCATCGAGCATGGCGTAAAATACGACCCCATGTTCTTCTTTGGTAAATTCTTTGCGAATACTTCCGTCGCGTCGATTAACTTCACAAAACTCTGCGAATTACATTTCTTCACCAGACCATCCAAAAACTTCGCCGTCTCTTTGTGAAACGGTTTTACCCCCTCATATTTTATTGTCATAATATATATATTATATACATTATCCTTCGGCCCCCGCATCAGCAACGACAATACCGACACCAACACTCCACGAGAAATCCCTTCATCACCACAATATAATATATTCATAATCAAAACTCAGTGGTGCCCGAAATGGGACTTGAACCCATATGGATTTCTCCATTCGATTTTAAGTCGAACGCGTATACCAATTCCGCCATTCGGGCACTCTTTTATTATATCACATTTTTCATTTTACATCATCGTAAGAAGCCAACTTCTCACAAACATATAAACGACCACTATTACCACCGACACCATAGACGACCAACCCACAAAACCAAGTTTACGCCCTTGCCTTACATGATAGTAAATCGCTGTGACCGAGCCAATCATGCCAAAAAATATCGCAAGCCACAAGCATATCATACCAAGCCCACCAGGAATCGCCGATATCAGAGCCATCGCCAGTCCTAGCCTGCCAACCGACCCCACAATCGCACCTACATCGCCAATAATACCAAGCACCACTCCAGCTGGCGCCAAAATCGCCGCCCAGTTCGCCACTTTCTCAGCGCTGGCCATCACCGCCCACCGATCACTCGTCCAGCCTCGTGGCTTACCTACGCCAGGATCAAGATGCGATAAATTTTCCGCATCTGGCTTCGCCTCGTTAATCGCCCGTGCCGCCTTCATGCGTTCTTCGTCGATACGTCGAGATTTCTCCCACTCAGCTTCCGTCTCCGCATCTGCCATTTTATTATGCCTGACTACTTAAATAATCAACCACCGCGCCCGCCGCCACTGCACCGTCACCTGCCGCCGTCACAAGTTGTCGCGTCGTTTTCGTCCGACAATCCCCTGCCACAAAAATCCCCTCTTGCGACGTCTGGCAATCCTCACTCGCCACAACATAACCCTTTTCATCCAAATCCACTACTCCCTCCACGCACTTCGTATTCGGTACGCGTCCAATCGCTACAAAAATCCCCTCGGCATCATCCGGAATTGGATCATCATGGTGAATGTGATAAACTTCCGATGCGATATTGCGAAGATACGTCATCTCATGCTTTGCCGTATTGCCACTCCCTACCACTACTACTTTTTTGCCTTTATAAAGCGCGCCGTCACAAGTCGCGCAATAAGAAATCGGACGTTTCCCTGCATCTTTCGTTTGTTTCTCAGAAAGTTTCCTTGGCTCCGTTCCCGTTGCAATAATCACCGCCCTACATGAATAATCTCCATCGTCAGTTTTCACTACAAAGCAAGCAGCATCCACTACGCGCTCTATACCCAGTACCTCAGCATATTCAATCCCCGCCCCTAAATTATCCATCTGATGATATATTTTCTGCGACAAATCTGCCCCACTCACGCCCATATCGCCTGGCCAGTTCTCAATGTTGACAGTATTGATGATTTGCCCGCCGTAGATTTTCTCCTCAATCACCAAAACCGACTTATTCGCCCGACTTAGATAAATCGCCGCCGTCATCCCTGCAATACCTGCACCTATGATTACCACATCATAAATTTTACGAGTCACCGCATCCTCACTCATTCACTATTTCTCCAATAGTTTCTCTAATTTTTTCGGCGAAATCACGCCCACCTCGCGCGCCACTTCTTTACCATCACGCAGTAGCACGAAGCATGGAATCGTAGATACTTCATATGAATCAGCAAATTCCTCTTCCTCGTCAATATTCACTTTACGCACTTTCAGCTCTGGATGCTTTTCCTCAAACTCCGCCACTACTGGTTTCATCATTTGACAAGGTCCACACCAGTCCGCATAAAAATCAATTAGCTCCATTATAATACCTCCTTTATTGCTTCTTCCATTTCTGCTGGCGTATCGGTTGGACCAAATCGTCGCACTACTTTTCCATCACGATCCACCAAGAATTTCGTAAAGTTCCATTTAATAAATCCCACTTCTTTCTTCACGCCAGGCATCGCTGCAATTGCCTTCATCGCCAGTTTATTCTTCATTCCCTTAGGCTCTGAGTCGTCAGCAATTTGCTCTTTCAAATACTTCCAGACTGGCTCCGCCTCGTCGCCATTCACTTCTACTTTGGCTAACTGATCAAAAGTCGTCTTGTACTTCGCAGTGCAGAATTCATGAATCTCCGCATCTGTCCCAGGCGCCTGATGTCCAAACTGATTACAAGGAAAATCCAAAATCTCCAGCCCCTTGTCATGATAATCTTTATAAAGTTTTTCTAACCCTTCATACTGCGGCGTAAACCCACATCCCGTTGCCGTATTCACAATCAAAAGAACCTTACCTTTTAGTTCCGCCAAATCCAGTTCACCCCCATCCCGTTTTTTCACTTTGTAATCATATATGCTCATAGTAACTCCTATTATAAATATAATTATAACACGAGAACTAGACTTTCTACTTGACTTTACCCTCTTATCTTGCTAAGATAATACTATACCGTAAGGTATTTTCGAGAATACTCGCCCGCCCTAGCCATTACGCTAGGGAATATTTTTTGCAATTAATCTCATCAGCCCCTCTTTTACCAACTCTAAATCAGAATTAGGCACTCTGCCAATTTTACTATATAAACGATAAACACTTATATTTTCTACCTGCGATACAACTGCTGTCTGTAGCCTTTTCTTGACTTTTCCTTAATTACAATCCATCTTTTAAAATCTTTCCGATTGTTTCGCATAAAACTCCTCTTAGTTTTATGCACCCTATCACAACGACTTCAAAATTACAACCCCCTACCCATACAATTCAAACCATGACCTTTACCACCCCAAGCAAAATTAGTATTACGGCTAGACTTAAACCGCAAAGCTAGACTTTATTTATAACAGGTATCACAATTGGCGTATGCCCAGTCGCATCAAAGAGAATATGCGTAATGTCTTCCTTAATTTCTTCTTTCAATACTTTCATTTCCGGATCCGTCGCGATTGACTTGTCTGTCTTTTGACGCAGGTAATGTCGAATCTTTCCAATCAACTCCTCCGAATTATCAAGGTAGATAAACGCGCGTGACACAATATCTGGCGTTTTCATTAGATGTCCGGTTTTCTTGTTCAAAGTCAAGACAATCACAAAAATCCCTTCGCGCGAAATATGAATTCTATCTTTCACTACCGCCTCATGTACCGGCTGATCCGCATCGTCATACAATTTATTCCCTACATGGATTCGTCCACATTTACGAATCGTCTTGTCCGGCATCAGTTCTACGATGTCGCCATCATCTGCCAGCATAATTCTCTCACGCGGCAGGCCAATCACATTTTCCGCCATCTCCGCATTATGCTCCAGCATATAAAACTCACCGTGATACGGCATATAGTTTGTCGGGTGCATTCTCGTTACAAAATCCACATGATCCTCATAGTACGCATGACCAGACAAGTGCAAAGGCCCGATATTGGTCAAATGTGTCTTACCATTCTGAATTACTTGTGCGCCCTCGCGAAGCAACCCATCCACCGTATTCACCACATGTGGTTCATTCCCAGGAATTGGATTGGAACTGAAAACTATCGTATCGGTAGATTTAATCTTGATATATTTGTGCGCACCCGTCACCATACGATTAAGCACCGCATTCAGCTCGCCTTGCGAACCAGTACACACGATGCATACTCTCTCATCTGGAAGTTTAATAATATCTTCCATTTTCACAATCGTGTCTTTTGGTACCTTGATAGATTTCGCTCTAAGCGCCACCTCCACGTTATTAATCATCGAAAATCCAGAAAACGCTACCTTACGCCCACGCGCCGCCGCCTCTTTCAGTACTAGTTCAATACGCGAAATCTGCGACGAGAAACACGAGATGATCACTCGCCCATTCGCATAATGATCCATCACGCGCCCCAAATTTTCCCCCACGTCATACTCCGAATGTGGGTGATGTCCTGGCGAATCAATGTTCGTCGATTCATTCAACATCAAATCCACCCCTTCATTCTTCGCAATCTCGTCTAGCCGTTCATAATCCGTCTGAGCCCCCATCGGTCGCTCCTCATGTCGCCAATCGCCAGACAGGTAAATCAAACCATTCGGCGTCCTGACTACAATCGCCGCATTCCCCGGAATTGAGTGCAGAGTATGTACAAATTCCACCGTGAAGTATTGTCCCACTTTAATTTGTTCGTGCTTAAATGGATCAACTTTTATATAATTCATTTCCGGCACTTCCTCAAGCTCGCTCATCTGCCGCTGAATCATCCCAATCGTAAAATCTGTCGCATAAATCGGCGTAAGATGCGAGAACTTCGGCAACAAATGCCGGCACGCTCCGATATGATCAAGATGTGCGTGCGTAAAGCAAATGGCTTTCACCTTCGAGATGTTATCCTCAAGGTACTTAATATCTGGAATCAAATAGTTCACCCCAGGATAATCCTCTCCCGCAAAAAGCACACCCATATCTACCACTATCATCTCACCCTTATACTCGATGATGGTCATATTTTTACCAATACCAAATTCCCCCACGCCGCCAATCGGAATCACTCGCACCGCCTCAGGATCTGGTCGCATCTGTTTCAATTTCGCGTTTGTAATCTGCTCACCGCCATAACCGTTATAACGCGATTTATTCACTGGTATACCTATAATATGCTGTGTCGCTTGTGCATTCACATCCTGTGATAACATTCTCTGGTGATGCACCATATCACCTTTTTTCGTAGAAACCGACAAATTCACTTTCCGTTTCTCTGCTTCAGCTTTTGCACTGGCCTTAGAACCATTTTTACCCCTATTTCCGCTATTTTTCCCAGCATTTTTCGCCTGTGGCGTTATTTTTGCCACCTTAGAGGTGTTTTTATGCGAAGTGGGCTTATTACCCACTAGCCCCGCATCCTTACCTCCGGGAGCAAAATTCGCATTAAAATTTCGCTTCTGCGCTTCTTCAAACTGTTTTTTTATGTCTGGTAATCTTTCTGCCCTAGATTTTAAGAGCCGGGCACGACGCTCTTCCTCGTTTATATTCATAAGTTCCTTTTTTATTACAAGTAAATTCGTTACCTCTATTATATCAAATCTCTTGCTTTTTATCAACCCATTTGCTATAATAAAGACATACTTAATTTGACCGACCCACCAGGGCCGGCTGTTTTATTAGAAAGGAAATATGGAAGGTTTAGATTTAAAACAAATGACCGCAATGGTTGACATCATTGCCGAAGAAAAGGGTTTACCTAAAGAAACCGTCATCGGCGTCATTGAGCAGGCTATCGCTGCCGCTTGGCGCAAAGACAACGGCGACCGCGAAATGAACGTCCGCGCCGTATTAAACACTCAAACTGGCGAAGCCGACGTATTTGTCGCTCGCGAAGTCATCGAGGAAGGTGTCGGCTACAACCCCGCCACCGAAATCCCTCTAGATCAAGCTGGCAAAGACGCTAAACTCGGCGACATCGTTGAGGAAAAGCACGTCGTCAAAGATTTCGGTCGAGTTGCCGCCCAAACTGCCAAGCAAGTCGTCATCCAACGCCTCCGCGAAGCTGAAAACGATGCCGTTCTTACCGCTTTTGAAGACAAAATCGGCACCATCGTCACCGGTACCATTGCCCGCGTCGAACCAAAACTTGTTCGCATCGACCTCGGTCGCGCCACTGGTATCATGCCAAAAAGCGAACAAATCGACGGCGAATACTACACTGTAGGCGGTCGTACTAAAGTTTACATTAAGAAAATCGAACGCGGCGATCGTGGTGCCCAACTCATTCTCTCTCGTGGTTGTCCAGAGTTCGTCGAATATCTTTTCCGTCAAGAAGTCCCAGAACTTGAAAATCATACCGTAGAAATCAAAGGCATTGCGCGTGAAGCTGGTCGTCGCACCAAGATTGCCGTTACTGCCACTACCCCAGGCATCGACCCAGTCGGCACTTTTGTTGGCGGTCGCGGTATCCGTGTCCAAGCCGTCATGAATGAAATCGGCGACAAAGAAAAAATCGACATCGTCACCTGGAGCGATAACGCTTCTGAGTATATCCGCGAAGCTTTAAGCCCAGCCGAAATCAACAAAGTAGATATTGACGGCAAGAAGGCTAAAGTCTACGTTTCCGAGGAGCAACAATCCATCGCTATCGGCAAACAAGGCCAAAACGTTCGCCTTGCTTCTAAGCTCACCGGCTACGAAATTGATATAGAGGTAGTTAAATCTACACCTAAGAAAAAGAAGCAGAACGTTGAGGATTCACTTCTCTCCGCTATTGAAGAAAGTTCCGATGATACCGCTGAGGTTTCTTCTAGCGACACTACCACACCAACCGAAGCCTAAAGCTTATCGCGTCTCCAAACAAAAAAATACCCCGCCTCTTATGAAGCGGGGATTTTGTTTTACCGCGCATGTTTGGTTTTTGCGTTTTCGGCCATATTGGTTGCCGTAAAGGCGATTCCCCAAAACAGGACAAACAGTCCAACCATCGCGAGAACTGCGACGCCAAACAAACCAATCTTAAATAGCATCAGCCTCGGAATCTTCACCGAGAACTTCAGCCACATCAGCACAGTCATAGCGCCAAATGCAGCTGCGTTCATCATCGCAAACTGATCGCCATATCTCACTCGGCGATACAGTCTGCCATTAAGGCCAACTTCCAGTTTTTCCACCTGGAAATATCCGAGCAGAAAGCTAATTGCAGCTCCCACAATCAGAAACCACACGCACACCGGTAAATCAATTTGTAAAGTGCTATTCATTCATATTCTCCTTTGATTGATAGTTCTTCAGTAAATGTCCTGCTTAACTTCGACACCATAATGGCCACTGTAATACTTTTCGATTTCAAAAGCCATCATAAATCCAGCCAACATCGCAATCAGTATTAGCGCAACGCTCACTAGTACGTAGACGCAGAACGTCCCAAAGGCCACCAATATTATTGCGAGTAAACCTCCGCCAGCACTGACCACCGCGACATCAAATCCATTAAAGAGAAATGCCACCACAGATACCAATGCCAGCGCAGACACAATGAGCGCCGTATATCCAAAGAATCCACGTATACTCACGGTTACGACCGGTTTCTCGCCATTCCGATTATTGTGCAGATATGCATCAGCTTGCTCTCTGTCCTTCTTCGAGACATACGGGCCAAGCAATCCGCATACAATGGCAACGAACAGATCCACGATCAAGATTGCCAACCAAACAGGTAAAGAACCTCCATACATCATTGTAGATGTACCCCCTTTTCATGAATATACCTTTATTATATCACACTTACGCTAAAAAGTCAATACATAAGCAAAAAGCCACCCTTTCGGATGGCCCTCTGACAATTTGGCACCTTCCTAGTTTCCCGCATAGCAGTATAATCGGCGCGACTGGTCTTGACTTCTGTGTTCGGAATGGGAACAGGTATTACCCCAGCGCTATGGGCACCAAATCGTAATAACAGCGTCACTATTATTACTATTGATGTCCATAAGGTGTAAAGATTTTAATGACGCACGATACTGGAAATCCAATATCGGTTGCTAGCTAAGTTCAAGACATAAAAAGGCGATGGACCTATTAGTACGCTTCGGCTCCATATGTTACCATACTTCCACCTTGCGCCTATCAACCTAGTCATCTTCTAGGAGTCTCCATAGGGAATTCTTATCTTGGAGTGGGCTTCGCGCTTAATATGCTTTCAGCGCTTATCTCTTCCGCACATAGCTACCCGGCGATGCAGTAGGTGACCACAACCGGTACACTAGAGATGCGTTCATCTCGGTCCTCTCGTACTAGAGACAAATCTCCTCAAAATTCCTAACGATCATGCCGGATATAAACCGAACTGTCTCACGACGTTCTGAACCCAGCTCGCGTACCACTTTAACCGGCGAACAGCCGGACCCTTGGAAGGTGCTCCCCCTCCAGGATGTGATGAGC
>JAZUND010000027.1:0-38295 GCA_045603965.1 Candidatus Nanosyncoccus sp.
TCTCCGAAGGACCAGGCCCGAAAAAGAACAATTTGAGAAGAATTTCCATCGGAACAAAAATTGCGTTCGCTATCACAAGAGTTTCGACCATAATCAGCACAAGTCGGAGGCCAAGCGGTCTTAGGAAGACAATGACTAGACCCAACTCCTTGGCTCACAGAACGACATGGCTACGATCCGACTTTCTCCGAAGGACCAGGCCCGAAAAAGAACAATTTGAGAAGAATTTCCATCGGAACAAAAATTGCGTTCGCTATCACAAGAGTTTCGACCATAATCAGCACCCCCTCTTTAAAATCATTCACTACCGAACATTCCGTTCAACATCGCATAAAACATCACCGTGCGAGCCGCTACGTCGATGTTTTTGTTCGTCGTAAAAGACAGCGGCACCAGCAAATTTTTGAGTCCCGGCTTTCCGCTGTTTTCCATCATCGACGACAACATAAAAATCTTCGCCATCGCCGCATCACTCAGCATCGTCTTGCCACAAGGTACTCCGCTTGCGTTGGCCATTACATCTGGCGCCGCCAGAACCTTGTAATAAATGCCCATTCCGAGAATTCTGCACTCCGGCTCCATCTTGAGATCGCTCGTGGTAGATTTGGTAGTTTCATCTATTTTTGTGCCGAAAATGCCTTCCCAGCCCACATTACTCACGAAGGAATAACTATTTCCATCACAAACCAAATCGCCCACTTCCACATCAAATGTTGGCACCACATAGAACGAGCACTTTGTAATCTCGCTCTCTTCTACAGTATACAACCTCGAACGGGTTTTATTGTGGGCCAGCCATTTGTCGCGACATCTTACTACCACCTCATCCTGCCTCGACATCGCGACATTTTCATCATTGAGCTTTCGCACACTGAAATCAAACTCCGCCCCAGCGTCGCCTCCAGTAACCTTAATAGGGCACTGGAAATCTTTTTGTTCAACCGTCACTTCGTACTTCTCGTCGTAATACCGCTTAGTGACATTTCTGGTTTTATTGTCGAAACAAAGCACCATCATAAACAAATTATCATCTGTTGCCGGAACCAGTAGGTTTCCATCCGGCAGCAGGTAACAACTTTTCCAGAAATCACGCACCGGGAGAAAACCGTCCACTGCCATTTCGTTGCCAGCTTCCTCAAGATATTCATGAATCTTACGACCCGACGATGTAAGGCAAAACCCCAACTGATAGCGTTCAGGTTTCCCATCCTTATGCTTGATAATCCGGAAAAACAAGTCATGTCCATCTAGTCCGTCGTTGTGGCAATAGCAAATCTGCAAAAAACTATAAATGCTGTTTCCGACCGAGGAATCAATCATGGGACAACTTGAAAGACCGTACGTCTTTAGTGGCTTTCCACAATACGCACAGTAGAAATGGTGGATGTCTACCACCCAATGCGCCGATATAAATAGCCGCGTATCCTCCGGTATCACCATATGCTTACCAAGCGCTATGCATTCTCTTTCCAATTTTCACACACTCCTTTATAAAAGTACTCTCTAAAAAGAGCCTACCATAATAATACCATATTTAACCGTAAAAATCAAATCTCCTGACTGGACCGAGTAAAGCCATGACTTGCAAAAATGCATCATCTATGCTATTATATTACTGATTTTGGTGCTAAACCACATCGCACATTAAAAGGAGGATTATTTATGTCTGATTTCATTGGCATTATTGCTGTGGCAGAAGCCATTGCATTGTCCATCGCTTTCTGTGGTACACTGCTTTTTGCGTATGGTTATTTCAAGCGTAATATCTTCGGCGTCATCAAAATGTTCATCGGCGGCGCACTCGTCCTTTTTGGAATATATTCTCAGTATGCCCTATTGGAGATGCCATACCTGCTCATAGCGTTAGCTATCATAGGAATACCTATTGTAATAATGATGCCGGCAGCATCGCCATCATGCTACGAGGACCGTATAGACCGTGCGCTAATCATTGCTGTAATTTTTTATTTCGTCGTCGGCCTTGTGGCGTGTCTATCATTTCTTCTTCTTGAAGCCAGGGCACTCGAAAAAGAAAACAGCCCCTACGTCACAACAGAAGTAAAACCCCCAGTAACATATTTCCTAAAAGAATTGCACGACGGCAAATACCTCATCGCGGACGGCAGTTACAGATATGAGTTATTGCCAAACGACGACACCGAGGATCTCGAACAAGTCGTATCTCCAGGCGAAGCCATCAAGATTTTACCACTTGAGGATGGTGATCGGCCTCACCTCACCATTACAGAAACCTGGCAACACGCACATTGTCCCGGCATCAAATCGCCATACGGCGATGCAACTTACCGTATAGAACGCACCGTGACGATTTACATCTCGCTCGACCAGACAGCTATCGCCTATTCCGGCACATAATATCCCCCACTCTTAAAGCGCCCACATCAGTGGGCGTTTTTTATGCCCTAAATCTCTTGACTGGACCTTACCGCTATTGCTATAATAGCGGTAAGGGGTAGACTCTAGAAATCTACCTTTGGGTTTGCTAGTTACCCTTCGTCTTCTACGACTAGGGTAACTTTTTTAGTTTTAGGCTTCCTCACGAGTTTAAAATGAAAATCACATTCTATCTCCATAGTGGCCTCCTTTTTTGTTTTTATTTTCTTTAACAAAATTGGGGGTATCCACCTAGGTTTATCTAGAACACCACGCATAATATGCACGCCTTAAAACTGATTACAACCCCCGACCCCAACAATTTAGAGCATAACCTTTTTCACCTCTGGCAAATTACCTATTCCGTCTAGGCTTAAACTAACCATGACCAAGTATATCTGTAACTTGCCAAAATAACCAAAATATGCTATTATAAGACAAGTTATTTCATTATTTAGGAAATATTGCACTTTGAAAGGAGAATTACCATGATTTACGTCAGCATCTCTATCGCCGCCTTAGCTACACTTTGTTTTATGCTTTCCTCAATTTCCGAGAAAAGCGGCTTTGATTATGACACCGACGTCGCTTTTAATGACAAGGCTAGTAAAATTTGTCGGCGCATCGGTCTTGTCCTCGCCGCCGCTACAATTTTGTGGCTCATTATTAGTGACCGTAACGAGTGGATTTTTGCTAAAACGGTGTTCTATACATTGATTTGGTTCTACGCCGGTGCTGATTATCGCCAGTCGTTTTTTGCCAAATGTGTTGTCACGGTGATGAGTGTAGGATTGCTTATCGCATCATTTAGTTACGCCATGAACTACGACCACCCAACTATTGCAATGAACAAATTGCTGAAGTCTACCGAACTCGCTCGCATGAGCGAAGTTCGCACCACCAGCAGCGGCGAAGAAACTTTTTCTCCAAGCAACATACTGGTTTGGCTTGATGGCGACGTCTATCGTTACGGGTATTACACCGAAGGTGGGGACGTCGAGAGAAGCTATCTGCCCGTCGAAAAAACAGAAATCATCTACACCGAGGGCGAAACCCCGCATTTAGATGAATATTGCCTCGAGAAACACTGGTATGCCAGACAAAACAATCAACTTGTAGAACACACCAGTCTCCACGAAACCTGGTATGAACTTCACCTCCCTACCGATGCGGTAATAGTCAGTTTCCAGTCCTCCTCCGATTTAATCTCCTCTAATACCCGCCCCTAGAGCGGGTATTTTTCATAAAATAGCCCCAGCATCAGCCGGGGCTATAAGACATTTACTCAGAAAGGCAAAGTTCGGCCAACTTCTCAATATGAGCCACCGTGGTGTCGAAAAAGATTGGTCCGCTAGGAATCAACATGTCCAGTTCCGTGCAACCCAAGATGACACCGCCAAAGCCATCGCCGCCCGCATCCACGTCGTAGCAATATGCCTGGTTGATAATGTCGAAGAGCTTATTCTGTGAACTCTGTTCAACTCTACCATGACAAAGCTCGTCGAAGATGATGCGGCTAATCTCTCTAATCTCGCTCTCAGTGAAATTATCCACCACCTCTAAGCCGTTCTGTCTAAGGCGACACTTCATAAAGCTTTCCATCATCGTAAACCTAGTGCCGATCAGAGTTACTCGCTTGACGCCATTCTTCAGGCATTTCTCTGCCACGCAGTCGCCGATATGGACCAGCTTCGGCTGCACGCCGTCGTAACGCTCACCCGATATGGCTCCTTCAATATCGTCAGCAACTTTGTGCATGGTATTCGTAGCGATGGCGATATAATCACAACGCATATCGTATGCCAAATTCCACGCCTCAGCACACAGATAATTGCTTATCTCATTCCATTCGCCGTTCTGCATCCACTGGTGGTACTGTTCGAAGTTTACGCTACGGATTACCAAATCCGCCGACGTCATTCCGCCGGACCTCTCGTTGACTAATCGGTTAATCCCCTCGTAGTACTGCAAGGTAGAATGATAACTCATTCCCCCGATAATGCCAATTCGTTTCGTAATAATTCCCCCTTATATTTTTATGACTTTACAGAAAACCACATAGCTATAACACGAAAACACGCCTACCTTTCTAAACTTAAAGTACTCCCCTAAACAAGAGCCTACTATAATCATACCACAAATATCAGAAAAATCAAATCCATTGACTAGACTTTACCGCACCTATTCTCCGTCGTCCGCCTAATGTGGTATAATTATCACAAGTATTAGAGTAAGAGGACAAACCAAAATGAAATTTGCGAGTAGTTACGAACCCAATCAATATGAACCAGATATTTATGCAGCCTGGGAGACTGCTGGTGTATTTAAACCTACAACGCCTACTGTACCCACCGATGACGACGGCAACGGTCACGACGACCGCCTTGATCATCACGATACTTTCTCTATCGTCATGCCACCTCCGAACGCCAACGGTAATCTGCATATCGGTCATGGCCTTACCATCGCTCTAGAAGATTCTCTTACTCGCTACTACCGCCTCCGTGGCAAATCCTCTTGGTTCATCCCTGGTGCCGACCACGCTGGCTTTGAAACTTGGGTCGTCTATGAGCGCACTCTTGAGAAGGAAGGTCACACCCGCTTTGAATTTGATCGCAACGAACTATACGCCCGCGTCTGGGACTTTGTCGCTATGCAACGTGGCAATATGGAGCTTCAGCTCCGTGCCCTTGGCGCTTCCTGCTCCTGGGATGACCTCACCTTTACTCTAGACGAAAACGTCATTAATCGTGTCTACACCACATTTGAAAAAATGTGGAACGACGGCCTTATTTATAGAGGCGAAAAACTCGTCAACTTCTGCCCTAAGCACCAAACCGCCTTTGCTGACATCGAAGTGGAACATAAAGACGAAAAAGGCACGCTTTGGGACATTGCTTATGATGATGTTGTCGTTTCTACTACTAGACCAGAAACTCTTTTCGGTGACACTGCCGTTGCGGTCAACCCGGAAGACCCACGCTACAAGGACAAAATCGGCGCCACCGTCCATCTGCCCCTCACTGGCTGTGAAATCCCCATTATCGCCGACGAACACGCCGACCCAGAGTATGGTACTGGTGCAGTGAAAATCACCCCCGCTCACGATTTTGACGATTTTGAAGTCGGTGAGCGTCACAATTTGCCACGTATTAAGGTTATCGCCGAAGACGGCACCATGATTAACGTTCCAGAGCAATACGAAGGTCTCACCACTGCCGAGTGCCGCAAACGGGTCCTAAAAGATCTCAAAGAACAAGGGCTTCTCGTCGGCGAGCATAAAATCACTCACTCCGTCGCTCACTGCTATAAGTGCGACACGGTCATTGAGCCAATGCTTAAAGAGCAATGGTTTATCGACGTCAAAAAACTCGCGAGCGTTGCCATCAAACATCTTGAAAACAACGAAATTAAATTTCACCCAGAGAACAAACAAAAAGTCCTTATCAATTATCTCGAAAATCTCAAGGACTGGAACATCTCCCGCCAAATCCCTTGGGGCATCGCCATCCCGATGTTCAAAAAAGCCGACGACGAGGCGACCGACGAACCAGACTGGATTTTTGATCGCCGCACCAATCTCAAGGAAATTGAAATCGGCGGCGTTAAATATATCCGCGACGAGGACACTTTTGACACTTGGTTCAGTAGCTCACACTGGCCCATCGTCTGTACCGATTGGACCGAGGGTAATTTCAACCCTTACTATCCACTGAACGTCATGGAAACTGGCGCCGATATTCTCTTTGCCTGGGTTGCTCGCATGATTATGATGGGACTTTACGTTACGGGCGAGGTGCCATTTAAAGAAGTCTACCTCCACGGCCTCGTTCTCGACGCTCATGGCAAGAAAATGAGCAAAAGTAAAGGCAACGTCATTAACCCAATGGAGCTCGTAACTAAATACGGTTCTGACGCCTTCCGCCTCGGCATTTTGAGAGGTCGTTCCGCCGGCATGAACCAAGCCTTCAGTGAAAACTCCGTCATTTCCGGTCGCAACCTCTGTAACAAGCTCTGGAACATCTCCCGTCTTATTCAATCTATGGTTGACGATAGTGTAGATGAAAGTGAGGTCGACGACCATACAGCTTACACTACTCTCAATCAAGGTGAAGATTGGATCTGCCGCGAGCTGAACGATTGCTTAGAACAGGTCGAGCAAGACATGAAAGATTACCGTTTCGCCGAAGCCGTTGAAACGCTCTACGGCACCATCTGGGACAAATATGCCGACTGGTTCCTGGAGTCTCAGAAGATTTATCGCAATATCCCGCTACTCAAAAAGACCCTAGAAACAATTCTTATCGCACTTCATCCGTTTGCTCCATTTGTTACCGAAGCTATCTGGCAAAATCTATCTTGGACGGACAGCTTCATCATGGTCCAAAAATGGCCCAAGAAACTGCAATACGACCCTATTTCAGCTGAGCAATTTGAAAACATAAGAACTATCGTATCCGAAGTCAGAGGTACCTTGCAGAGCCTCCCAGGCACCAATAACGCGAAAAAATACCCACTCATGTATGACAATGACAGCCTCGTGGAGGATAATTCCCTGCTCATCATGAATCTCACTAAAGTTCCTGCTATCACCGCTCTTGACGGTTCCCCAAGAGGTCTCCGCATCGCCCTTGCTAATCACGAACTCTATCTAGACGTCCCAGAAAAAGTCGTCAAAGAATATAAAGACGCCCTCACTGAAAAAATCCTAGCCGTCGGTCGCGAACTGGATGCTTTGAACCAGCGTATGATGAATCCAAACTATGTCGAACGCGCCCCTGAACACCTCGTTAAAGAAACCAAAGATGCCATCGCAGAAAAGGAATCCCTCATCTCCCGTCTCAAAACCCAACTCGCCCTTATCTAGAACTATATTTGCCCATCAGAAAACGGAGCTTTTATCGCTCCGTTCCATTTTTGGACAAACCTCTATTGCTCACCTTTGCTTTTTCTCAAATTCCCCGCACGCTTATCGAGTTGCTCCAAGCTATTCCCGATAAAATTCGCTCGCTCCTCCTTAGCTCTATTAGAATTAAACAGGCGCCCGAACATCTTCGTCACGAATCCAGCATTTTCATACTTGGCCCGTCGCTCCTCAATTTCAGCCTTCTCCTGTTTCAACTTCTCAACTCGCGCATCAATCTCGCGCAGTTCGGCCGTATCTTTAGCTTCCATATACGACCTCTGAAATTCATTCCTCTTGCGATTAAGAGTCTGCCGTGCCTCGTAGCTTAAATTCCGTGCTCTAGATAGATTACTTATCTTATCAAGCACCACCGCAGTTTTTGGTCGCTCATCTCCCGATGGCTGGAAATCGCTATAATTTGCCGATTCAAGTGTCGATATTTCCTCAGTTAATTCTTCAATCTGTTTTTGTAAATCTTCGGAAAAGCTATCAATATCTACTTCATTCTCATGACTAAAATCCACAATCTTAGAGTTTTTCTCGTGTAGTTCCCTTAGTCGTGCCAAATCATCTCTTGTATGTTCAGTCTTCCATTGCGTTACCGCCAGCTTACCATAGCCATCTTCATCAATCAATACCGGAACATAATTCGGCTCACTAGCCGCAAGTTGATGATCGGGACGCAAATTCGCATTGATGCCGTCATTCAGCCTACCGACCATCGTCCCAAGCAAAGAATACTCTTCTCTTACATCTCCAGGGATTTTTTCAATCAACTGGTTCACGTGTTCTCGAAAATCATCGTCATGATAATATCTACGCGTATCTTCACGCGATAGAGGCCTCAATGCTGGGAATTGCTCTTCAATCACTACTCTCCGTTTTGTAAACAAATCACTTGTCGGCACATTTAGCTTTTCGCGGTATTCTGTCTCATATAAATTTTGCTCCGCTTCCATCTCCGCAGCCCCTTCCGCTTCCATCTCCGCTCTATCTTCCGGACTCAAGTGCTTACCCACATATCCCGGCTGTTGCTCCACACTCTCACTCCCTGGCTTCAAATGTGCTCCACCAATTCTGTTTGCCATTCTTTGTGCTCTAGCTTCTTCCGCCTTTTTCGGGTCAAACTTCCCTGCTTCTTCTTCCAATGAAGACATCAAAGATTCCCAACCATTATCTGATGGAATTTCATGTTTCCCTATTATTTCGCTCATTTTTCTCCATTCCGTCGCGTTACCTTTGGGCGACTTTAATGACCGCTTCTTGCAGCCCCTTACCCCAATTATATCATATTAACGCTTATCCCTATACTAATTGACAAATTAAACAATCTGTGATATAATGAAATAATGTTGGCCATACATTGCACCAACAATTTGCCTCTGTTATGTATGTGACAGGGAGTATCTTAAAAGGAGGTATTCGTATGAATACCAATGAAGTTTGTTTTGACATTTTGGACGGCCCTTCCAGGAGCGACATCATTCACTCATTTGAGTATGTGTATGACAAAGGTTCTAAGATTAAAGTCGGGTTTGAGACTACCGGCCCCAAAGTCGTAAAAAATAACGACTCTGGAATCGTGTGTACCGAAATTGTCTACGGGCTGAAAGCGCCCGCCTTCGGCGACGTTAAGATTATCTCAATTGAGCAAGAAGGCGGCTCGGGCTACAGTTTTAACCTGCGCGGCTACTGCGGTCTCCAGAGAGACCCCCATGCCGAAATCCCGTTCAAGGCGACCTATAATGCCAAGCGCCGCAAAGGCATCATCACGATGTCCAAGCGCCCACTTCAGACCCCTTAAGCACCTTAACATTGCAGTTCAGCTAATCAATACAGACATAAGGAGAAAAAGTATGAAAGCAGAAATTCTCATTGGCAAGTATCCCACTCTGAATCTCATGGCAGCTCACGCCGAAGAGTACAACCGTACTCTGCGCACCCTGCTCGCCGCCGATAATCTGATCAGGGGTGACAAGGAAGGCTACGCCGCGATTATTAGCGGTCAAGCTCCTTGCGACAAACTCGGGCTGGGAGACTATCTGGGTCTTTCCGGATTTTTCTACCTGTCCAGAATCAGGCCCAGCCTCCGCAAAGTCCTGGAAACTTATATCGTCATGGACGGCTATAGCCGCACCAACAGCGCCAAGCGGCAGATTACCAATCTACCCAAAGAACAGCGTAATCCCGCCAGCCATACCGAGATGATTTCAATAATTGTCGATCGTGTTTCCCTACCGGAAATCGTCAGACTTAGTATTGCCGAAAGCCGGTGTTTAAAAGACGCGCTTATATATCGCGGCTATCTTGACCAGCCTCGGCTACTTAATTCCAGCTATCAAACTTTCTCCGAAGAAGCGCGGCATATCGTGCTCGGTACTGCTATTAGCCAAATCGCTGTCGGTGATGGCGATTACAACCTTGAAGGTTGCCCGCGGCTTACCAGCTCGGTAACCGCCAATATAATACAGTGCCTCAACGAGCGCTTCCAGCGTGATTCGGCTCGCGAACTCTACCTCAAATCCATTCCTGATTAACTCTGCAATACATAACCCCCCTATCTAGGGGGTTATTTTTTATTAAACCGATCCAGATTGAATAGTGGATTCTTTCCAGCGTCAATGATTCCCTGCGCTTTTTTCACAAGCTTTTCCACACCAGTTTCTGACGATGCCGAACCCACATGCACCGTCCGCACTACCTTCCCCTGTTCCTTGTAGCAGACTTGCACGCCAGTTGCTCCCGAAGTAGTCTTAAATTTCCTGATATAGGCCATAACTACATTTTATCATATTTATCCACAGTTAGCATAAGCAACAAAAAGCTATTTCCCTTATGCCTAGCAACCACTCGGACTAGCAACCCGACTTGACAACAAAAACCGCTTGCGCTAAAATTAAATCAACAACAAGGAGTACCTCACACCTCCATGTTGGGAGAAGGAAAGTTCTAGCAACCGTGAACAAAATCTAAGACAGGGCACTAAATCGCTAGAGTAAAAAAGCAAATTTGGCAAGCGGCTTAGAAATAAGCTAAAGTATTTTGTCATGAAACGCTTATGTTGTCAAAAAAATACACAAGAGCCACCAGGGAAATAACCTCTGTATTTTTTGTATATGAATCATAAATGATATAATTAAAACATGAATATACCGATTACCCAATCTGAAGAATGGAGAAAATTGCAGCAAGATCTTGGAGAAAAGACATTTTTTGACTGTACGAAATCATACCAATATCTTGCCATCTTGAAACACACCCCAGTAGGGAATTATCTATATCTACCTTATGGCCCCGTCGCTGAAGATGTGAACGCAATGAAACAGGCCATCAAAGCTGTCACTGCTATAGCAAAGCAAGAACATGCATTATTTATCAGAATTGAACCACAATTACCAAATTGGAAAAAATACCTACCAGAGAACGTTAAGAAATCCACCGACTTAAACCCTAAAGAAACTTGGCTCCTAGACCTCTCTGGTACGGACGAAGAATTAAAATCCAGGCTCCCTTCTCGCCTCCTTCGCTACTACAAGAATATGGAAAAACAGGGAATTACCATCGTTACTAGTCATAATCCTCAAGATATTCACTATTTGCTAGACCTCCAGCGTGCCCTAGCACACGAAAAAGGTATCAGCACTTTCTCTGAACATTACTTGGCTACCGAACTAAAACAGCCATTTTCTACGCTATATATGCTGAAAAGAAACGACAACATTCTCGCTGCCGGGCTCGTTTTTGATCACGATAAAACCCGTTATAATCTTCAAGGCGCCCAATCCGATGAGGGTAGGAAACTTCACGCCACCGGCATCCTGACTATCCAACTTATCCTAGACGCTAAAGCCAAGGGGAACCAAACTTTCGATTTCTGGGGTATTGCCCCAGAGGACGCGCCAGATAACCACCCATGGAAAGGCTTCACTGCTTTCAAAAAGACTTTCACCGGCTATGAGCGGGACTACGCTGGCACATACGACATCGTTCTAACACCATCTAGATACCGTTTCTATCAAATAATACGTAAATTAAGGAGAAGTCTTAAATGAATTTTCAAGACCTAGAATCTATCAGAGCAAAGCTCGCTACGAAACTAAAAACGTTTATTGTCATTGGCTCAATCATCTTTATCCTGCCAATAATTGCTATCATTATTAACCTCATCGGCATCAAATCTCCACTTATAAAAATAGACTATTTTACCTATCTAATCATCTCTATATCTAGTGCAATAGTAATCACGATAATCGCCATATTTGCTACTTATCGGGACTACAAAGCCTACAAAAAGCTTTACAAAGCCTATTTCGTCGAACGAAGTCTCCGCGAAACATTTACCGACCTGCAATACAATCACGAACAGGAAATGCCAAAAGCCGTCCTCGCTTCTACTGGCATGATTCGCACCGGCGATATCTATCATTCTAACGATTTTACCTCCGGCAAATACAAAGACGTCGCCTTCAGCCAAGCCGACGTGAACATCCAAGAAGAATACACTGACAGCGACGGACACACTCAATACAATACGATTTTTAAAGGCCGCTGGATGGTCTTTGAATTTCCCAAGCCGTTTACTTTTCGCCTCCAAGTAGTCGAAAAATGGTTCACTGCCAGCAAAAAACCTCAAAAAAATCACGATACCAAACGCAAAATTGAACGCATCCATACCGAATCTATCACTTTTGACAAAAAGTTCAAAGTATACGCTGAGGATGGTTTTGAAGCGTATTACATCTTAGATCCAGCTTTTATTGACCACATTGAGAAACTAGAGTCCACGCACGAAGGCAAATTGATGCTCTGCTTCATCAATAATCAATTACATGTTGGTATCCACGATAATAAAGACGCCTTTGAGCCGCCTAACCCTCTCAAACGGCTAGACGAGCAAGCCGAATTTGCCAAAATCCACCAAGATATCAAGGCAATCACGGATTACGTAGATTTTCTCAAGTTGGACCGTAAATTATTTGAAGGAAACAACAAATGAAATTCGCCCAAATTTCCGCCAACGAATTTCGTGAATTCGCCACGAAAAGCGCATACAAGTCCTTTATGCAAACTCCTGAAATCGCCAAACTTCGCGAGCAGAATGGCTGGACTGTGTATTATTTCGCTGTCACCGAAGACGACGAAATCAAAGCCGCCACTATGGCTGTCGCAAAACCTACTTTTTTCGGCAAATCCACCTTTATTCTCCCCGGCGGCCCCCTACTTGACCTTGAAAAAACCACTATCACTAATTTCTTTTTCAAAAATCTTGCAAAATACATCAAATCCCACAACGGATACACGCTCCACATCAGCCCGTATTACGAGTTGACCGAACGTGACCGCTACGGCGAACCCATCTCAAACGGCTTTGACCATCAAAAAGCCGTCAAAAATCTCCAAAATCTCGGTTTCATTAAACTTACCCACCCAGATCAACCGGAATACCTCTTTGCAATGGACTTAAATGACCGCACCCCAGATCAGATTTTTGCCGATTTTAAGCGTAATACTCGTAACCATATTCGTAAAGCCGAGAAGGCTGGCGTCACTATTCGCGAGCTAAAGCGCGATGAATTGTCCAAACTCAAAGCCATCACCGAATCCACCGCCGCACGTCGTGATTTCACCGATAAGTCACTTTCTTATTATGAGCAAATGTACGACCTCTTCTCTAAGCGCCACGAAATAAAGTTCATCCTCGCCGAAGCGAACGGCATCCCTCTTTCCGCCGCCATGTTTATGCTCGTCGGAGATGAAATCGTCTATCTATTTAGCGGTAGTGACGAAAAATACATGAAAGAATATAATGCTCAGTATCTCATTCAGTGGTACATGATTAAATATGCCGCCGAGCATCATTTTAGCCGCTATAATTTTTACGGCATTTCCGGCCTCCCTAAGAACGGAGAATTAGACGGCATCTACGAATTCAAAAAAGGTTTCGCTCCAGACGAAAATGGCCATGTCATCGAGTTAATCGGCTCCTATGAGCTCAGTATAAACACACTCTTTTACGCACTTCACCGACTTCTTTCCAAAATCAAACACCATTAAAAAATCCCCTCATATAAAAGAGGGGAATAATAATGTGCGAGGCCGTAGCCTTTGAGGTTTAGAACATTGTTGCGTAGCTCATTCTGGGCGGCATCGGCCCATATTTGCTCGGATCGGGCACACTTTTGCCGGGTTCAATTTTCTTGCCGAGCGGCTGTGCCGGATCCCGCAGCGGCGGGAAACAGACGGGGATAATGTTTTTCTTGGCGTTGGGATTGTCTTTCTGACTTTTGTTAGCGTACGAAGTAGAGTTCATTACCTTACACCCTTTCTGTGACATCTTTCGCAAAAAATTTTGAGCCACACCTCAAAATTGGCTCAATAATTTCATTATATCACATTTTTTCATTTTTGTCTAGTCCAAAATTCAATACAGCAATTTCATGCTATAATTACCCCATGAATCAAAACTCTGTCTGGAAAATCATCGCGAAAAACACCTTTACCTTATTTAACCTCGTTAACGTCATCCTTGCAGGCATGGTGGCTTTTGTCGGTAGTTATAAAAATATGCTTTTCATCGGCATCGCCGTCATCAACACTCTCATCAGTATTATCAATGAAATTCGCGCCAAGAAAATCGTAGACAAACTAAAACTCCTTGCTGAGCAGAAGCCCACCATTATCAGAGAAGGGAAAACCTACCAAGTCTCTCCGGAAACGATAGTTCCGGGCGACACCCTAGTTCTAAGCCTTGGCGATCAGGTTATGTATGACAGCGTCATGCAATCTGGCCAAGTAGAAGTCAATGAGTCCTTCATCACGGGTGAAGCGGAGAATATTTCCAAGCGTCCAGGTGATGAACTAATCTCTGGTTCCTTCATTACTTCTGGCACCGCTCAGGCTACCGTCAAGCACGTCGGCGCGGACAACTTTGTCACCAAACTTCAATCCGAAGCCCATGCCATTAAGACCGCCGATTCCAAACTCTTTAGCCTCATGAATAATATCGTAAAATATATCAGTTACACTCTTATTCCTATTGGCGCACTCCTTCTCTGGGCACGCTTTCGTACTGAAGCTGATACCGCTACCGCCATCACTAGCACCGTCGCTGCCCTCATCAATATGATCCCGGAAGGTCTTATTCTTCTCACTAGTTCCGTCCTTGCCCTTGCTACCATTCGTTTAAGCCGTAAGAAAGTCCTTGTTCAAGACCTTTACTCCATTGAGACCCTCGCCCGCGTTGACACTATCTGTCTAGATAAGACCGGCACCCTCACCACCGGTCGCATGGCTGTCCATGATTTTATTCTTCCGGACGGCACCGCGCTAGCTAGTCCTTCCAAAACACCATCACCTACCGAAAATTGCTTCCTAACGGCCTTAACGGCCATTCTAACGAGCCAAACTTCCGAGAACCACACCACAAGCGCTTTGAAGCAAAAGTTTCTGAAAACCCCCAAAAATCGCGTCACAGCGCAAATTGGCGAAATCACCGAAGTAATACCTTTCAGCTCTGATCGCAAATACTCTGGCCTCAAAACCAAAAATGCTACTTTCCTTATGGGCGCCATTGATTTTCTCACCGATGACAAGGAACTTATCAAGAATGTCAAATCCCTCTCCAATGCATATCGTACATTAGTGGTAGTAGAAACGACTGGGTTTTTGCCTAGTTCGAGGTCATCCGGAGGCTGGCAAGCCGAGGAAAGGCGCCGCTCGCCCGTGGCGACGGGCCGAGCGGACGCGGGCCGAGAACAGACAAAAACCAGTCGCTTGCTTGGCATCATTCGCCTTGAAGACGAAATCCGCCCCACCGCTAGTAAAATTATTAGCTATTTCTACACCAATGATATTGACGTCAAAATCATCTCTGGCGATGATCTCGAAGCGGTCACTAGTATCGCCGAATCTGTCGGAATTAAGGATTTAAGGGGCATCAATCTTTCAGAAGTAAAGACCAAAGATTACGCCAAACTCGTCAAAGATTACTCCATTTTTACTCGCGTCAAACCTGCTCAAAAGAAAGATCTCATTAAAGCTCTGAAAGCCGAGGGGCACACTGTCGCCATGACTGGCGATGGCGTAAACGACATTTTGGCCATGAAAGAATCCGATGTTTCTATTGCTATCGGTGAAGGGTCTGACGCTGCTAGGCGCGCCAGCAAAATCGTCCTTTTGAATTCCGGTTTTGAAGCCGTCCCCGCCATCGTTGCTGAAGGCCGTCAGTCCATCAATAATCTAGAGCGCTCTACTTCGCTATTTCTTAGCAAAACCATTTACGCCAGCATCCTCGCTGTTCTCTTCACTTTTTTGCCCCTTAGCTACCCATACATCCCAATTGAAATGTCACTGCTAAATTTCGTCTGCATCGGTTTTCCAGGCCTTGCCCTTGCCCTAGAACACAATACAGAACGCATCAAAGACAAATTCATCTACAACATCAAACATTATTCCGTCCCCGCTGGCATCGTCGTCGCTGTTAGTATGGTGATTCTCGCCATTCTCGCACACAACCTCAACTTGTCTAAAGACCTCTATACCACTCTTTCCGCCGCCATCACTTTTATTATCGGTCTTGTCCTTATTTATAAAATTAGCCGTCCACTCAACCTCTTCCGTACCATTCTCATCGTACTGACCATTGCCATCATGGTCGCTGCCTTCACCATCCCCTTCGCCCGCACTATCTTTGAATTTATCTAGTAATTCGTAAAATACTGCGACCAATGCGTTTTGTATTTAGTATTCTGATCAAAGTAAAAACCCACTGCCAGCTTCGTATAGTTCGGGTTCAAAATGTTTTCGCGGTGTTTTTCCGAATTCATCCAAGCAGCTACAGTCGTCTCTGGCGATACCGAAGAATTACCCGCCGCCAAGTTCTCGCCTTCCACATAGCGTGTTGTTCCAGACGGCGCATCGCAAGCCGTATCCCAAGACGATCCATCCGGTCTTGTATGCGCATATAAATCCACGAGCTCGGAAGCTCTCGTTTCTGCCGCATCCGCACATGTGTCTCCCCAAGTTAATTTTTCTAGTCCATTTCGCACTCGCTCTTGATTAACTAGTGACAACACCTCATATTCCCATTTCGTTTTTGGTGCTTCAACCACCACTACTTGTATAGTATCGCGTCGTGATCCATCATAAGTGCCCGCCGTAATCGTCGTCGTTCCAGTTCCACTAATCATCGGGAATCTACACGTATCCGACGAATACCCCAGCCAAGTTCGTGCAGAATTATAAAATCCCGAAATCACCTCCGGATTGCTCGTCTGCCAATACATTGAACCCAGTCCGCTCAAATCTCCACCTACGCAAATATCAAAATCCGCCGTTTCATAAATCACGATAGAATCCTCCCCCCACAATTCGCCATCTGGCACCGGAGAAGAATCCACCCCACTCTTTACCCTTACAGAAGTTACATATTCTTTTTGTTCATCAGTGAGCTCTACATTTCCGCTACTTTCTGCATCAGGCATTTCTGGTTCGTCCAAAACCGAAGCAATCTCATCGCTTCGTTCCCCCACCACTTTAAAATCCATCCCGCCATTTAGCCAAATCGCCCCCGCAATCAAAACACCTGCCACCAAAATCGCCGCCGCATTCAGCGAAAGCAAAATCGTCATTTTAGTCTGTTTAAGACTTGCGGCCGCCATTTTCTATTACCACCGCCATTAAGTTTGTTATCATTTCCACTTCTGTCATTTCTTTGCGATCCAGCATCGCTTTAGTTGATGGTGTACCGAGTATTATCTGACCAATCACCTCTCCATTCGCATTTGTTAGTATGCCCACACGCGACACTTCCATTTCTTTGAGTTCTTCAGCGCTAATGTTTTTCAAATCTTGCCATGCTCCACGTTCCGGCTTTTTCAGTTTGGCAATTAGTGACAGTTCATCCGATGATAACCGAAAATCATCCGACCCATAGAATCTCCCATTTATCAGAAAACCCACATGCGCAAAATGCATATGTTCTGCCAAAAACTCCGATATCTCCCTAAGATCCAATTTCCTTCGGTTTAGAGTCGTAATCTTTTTCACGATATATGCGATATCAATCTGTTTAGTGAGTATCCACGATTTTGTTAGTGCATGAATTTCCGCAATTGCCGGCGTCAATAGTAACACTATCCCAATCATTATAAAGTTCAGCAACACCACCTGGAACGATGGATTCGCTACTTTAAAGAGTGCCGAGAATACAAGGTGGAAGATCAAAAGATACACAATCACTGCGCTGCTAATGATTACCACATATGACATCACCTTAAGCCAATTCGTAGAAAGTGAAATCATCTTAAATCTCAAAATCGCATAGTAGAACCCCAAAATCACCAGACCAATGGTAAGTGGCCCCACCCAAATCAAATCATATCTTGTTGGTGGCAAAATAATATCAAATGCTAACGATAATCCACCAGCTATCATTAACCCAATCAAGAAGAACCAATATCCCTTTTTCGTTTTTTTACTCCTTGTATGTCGAATCTGATGAATTAAGAATCCACAAAACACCGGTGTGATTGTGCAGAAGTAAATCGCATAAGCCACATAAAACCACTTACTAAAATCAATTGCAATTGAATTCCCCGCACTGGACAGCTTAATCGACGAGTACAACACGGACGGATCATATGCGAATACTACTACTAATGCTAGCCCAATCACCGCAAAAAGCACTGTCGCCACCTTCCCGGCTTTATATTTCCATGATATATACCCAAGTAGTGCCACATCCATTAAAATCGCACCGCCATAAATCCCCTTTACTAACCACGGTGCCACTTCTTGTTCTCCCGAGCCAGTTCCAAGTGCTAAAAACACAGAAATAGATAGTCCCCAAATCGCTTCCCCAATCGCTGCCGCAAGAAACCACGCGCTATGGCTTTTTTCCGACTTTGAACTACCAAAAACCAGCGTTAGCCCTGACAATATCGTCAACACCGACACTACAATTACTAAGATATAAATAAGATGCACTTAGACCTCCTTTATAATTTTATTATAGCATAAAAAACCTGCATTTAAAATGCAGGTTATAAGGGGGTGTCAAAGTTTAGTTAGCGTTACCATCACCGACGAAGTATGAACGCTACCCGTATCCAATGCATATTCTGCACTGAATTTAATGCCGTCCCAGAACAGTATCTTTCTGGACATTTCCACCATTTTGATAGCCTCTTCCGGCTCATCAATCAATCGAATTTCCGGCCAATCAAAGAGCTTCACACTCCATTCGTACTGGGGGCACTGTAACTGCAGGTCGAAGAAGAAGCATCCACCCGGCTTCAGCATTTGGTAAATCGCCGGTACAATCTTCCGGAAAAACGTTTCTGCCGGAATATACGATGCTACGCCACCGAGAATTACCAAATCCGCGCCTGTCAGTTCGGGGTTACCAAGCTGGCTTACGAAATCGCGATGCTGGTAGTTTATTTTCAGCCAACCTGCCGGCGTCTGCAGAGGCGGACGATTAAACAGCGAATCAGGGTTAATGTTCGTGTCCTTGTCAAAAGCATAAATCATCTGCTTTGTCGTCCCGAATCTAAATCCATGATGTCTTGCCCAGGCCATCCGCCCGGCTCCAAAATCCACAATCTTGGAAGGTTTTTTCACTGTTGCTCGGTCCTGGAATGTCGTTACGAGATCTGCTACTTTGAGCTGTCTCTCGCGGTTGTATACGAAAGTCGGCACATTGTGTACGAATGGCACAATCTCGTCTTTCGTCTCCAAAATGTCAGTCCGCCATCTAGCGGTCAAATCCAGACCTTCGCCATACGCCATCTCCAGCGCTGCCGAAGGCGAATTCCATACGCTTACCAACCAAGGGAAGAAAAAATCCGATCTTGTTGCCCCAAAGTCTAACACAAATTGCGCCAGACCAGGATTCACTTCAAGCTTCGGTTTCGTCCATGACCAGTTTCCGCGCAGAGTTGCTTTGTGGACTCCAGGATGCGCTCCGAAGAAATCGTCGTGGATTGTCGCCAACATCTCCGGGTCTGTCATCTCGCCTTCCTTCTGCCTGTTGCAGATGCCAATATACTTGTTGAATACCTCAGGCCCCATCACCTCAGTCTGTTCCACAGGGTTACGTAAAAAATCATGCACTATCATCTAGGCACCTCCTTATTAAGTTGCACCACCCTTATCTCTCTATTATATCAGATTCCACCCCAATTGTCCAGAGACCACCCCATCTAGACAAATAGATATAAATATGATATACTAAAGACAGTACATTAAAAAGGAGGTTTCTTGATTGAAAAAAACGCATTCGTGCACTCTGGGCCATAATAATGCTCAAAGCGCTTATTTTCTCGACCAAAGTCAAAATAGTCTACAGGCGGATCTTGTATCTATTCTATTGTATATTTGTGAACCCAATTCAGGCTCATCTTGAAGCGCGCAGACTCGTCCGTGACTATCCCGACAACTGGGACAGATATTGCAAAATCAAAGAAATAGAACACGAGACAGAAGCCACGAAAACGCTCGTGCAGGCAAAGTCTGCCGTGATTGATTTTACCGGCAGCGTTACTCGTTTTAAGATTTGTCTCATTGTTCTCGTTGCCTACCAATCTGGCGAGAAAGTTAATTCTACCTATGAAGAAATCCAGTCCGACATTGAAAAATCTAGGGAAGAAATCACCTCTGCCATCAAAAAACTTAGCTCGTTTGATATTATCATTTCAGATGAACTAAAAAACGCAATCTATGAAACCCCGCTCCAAGAATTAACTGACAGGGACAAGCTCACATTTTTTCTCAACCAATTCAAAGAGCTTACTGAACGCGACCTTAAGATCCCCCCAGCCAGTTAGTCTTTAGCCCTGCTCCGGTGGGGCTTTTTGATGCAATCGAGTAAGCATCTTGGCAAACTCGGGGGAATAAATGATATAATTAAACCATAACAATTAAAGGACTATTTATGGAACCAAACTCAAATGCATCAACTATCGAGCCGGCTGACCAACCTAAGGTAACTGAACCTACCGCTCAGCCAAAATCAAACAAGCCCCTTCTTGCTACCACTATCATCACCTCCATCCTCGCCCTCGCCGGCATCGGTGCCAGTATCTACTTTTTCATGGACTCCAATAACAAATCCACCGAAATCTCCAATATAAGAGCCAACTTAGATGATAAAACTGCAACAATCACCAAGCTAGAAGCTGAAATTTCTAATTTGAACACAATAATCAAAGAAGAAAATAACGATGGATCGGAAACTACGACTGACGATGCGGGATCTAACGAACTAGGCAAAACCGCTGCTATTATACTAGGTGACATAATCAGCGAAAATGAAACACGTGTGACATATAAAATCAGCGAATGTTCTGCTGATGGCCCTTCCGTTAAGTGTCGCATAGATACTCCAAGTGGTGAATCCTTGATATCGTATCTTACCACCGATGGTATATTGAGGTTGACTTTACCTAAAGCTCAGCAATAGCGTCGCCACCTTACTCCAGCGAAGCATTTTTTACTTTATCTCTACCCTCGGATAAATATTGAACGTATACGGATTAGTCGGCTTCACTCCGCTCATAATCTCATAATAACACGCTGCTGCCACCATCGCGCCATTATCACCAGATAGCGACGGAGCAGGGAAATATGCTTCCGGCAAAGCCTCGCGCAGGGCGGAATTTGCCGACACTCCTCCGGCTAGCACCACAGACTTTACCTCCGGATGTTCCGCAAGTGCCATCTCTATTTTTTCACACAATATATCTACCGCCGTTTTCTGGAACGACGCCGCAAAATCCCGCACCTGCTGCTCAGACAACAATTCTTTCAATTGATGCGACGGATACGAAATCGGTACTCCCACCTCCTTCTGCACCGCACGTAAGGCCGCCGTTTTCAGCCCCGAGAACGAAAAATCCAACCCCTCCACTTTCGGGTGTGGCAAGCGGTATTTAGTTGGATTTCCAGGGGAGATAACGGTAGGCACGGTGTGCTCTGCGGGACATGAGGACTTGGCCAGAGCGGCCCGGAGCGTGCCCGAAGGGCACGCTGTGCCTACCGTTATCTCCCCTCTAGCCGCCTTCGCTATCGACGGTCCCCCTGGGTACGGTAACCCCAGTATTTTCGCCACCTTATCAAAACATTCTCCTACCGCATCATCATGTGTCGTTCCAATTATCTCAAAATGATTATGCTCGCGCATATACAAAATCTGCGTATGTCCTCCCGACACCACCAGCGCCAGCAAAGGGAATTGAGGTAAATTTGAAACAATGTCTTCTGAATTCAGCCAATTCGCATACACATGCGACTTAAGATGATGTACTGCGTATAGTGGTTTGTTATGCAAAATCGCCAGCGTTCTCGCCGTCAAAGTCCCAATGAGCAATGACCCTAAAAGCCCAGGCGCATGCGTTACCGCGATTGCATCAATCTCATCCCACGAGCATCCCGCATCTGCCAAAGCCTTATTTACGACTGGCATCATCGCCTCAAGATGACTCCTCGCTGCCACTTCTGGTATCACTCCTCCGTATTCGGCAAATATATCAATCTGCGACACTACCACATTCGACAAAATCTCGCGTCCATCTCGCACCACCGCGGCGGCTGTCTCGTCACAACTTGTCTCAATCCCAAGAATCAACATCTCTTAATTATACCATAAATCAAAAATATATCACCCCACGAATAAAAAGCACATCACTCATGATGGTATGGTCGCCCTTCGGCTATTTGTGACGCCCGGTATATTTGCTCCACCGCCATCAGTCTCGCAATCATATGCGGGAAAACCAATCGCGAAAAACTCCATACAAAATCCGCCTTCTCTCGCACGAAATCGTCAAACCCATACGCCCCACCAATCAAAATCACCACATCTCGCCCGCCCCAAAACCCCTGCGATAGCAATTCAGAATATTCGCGTGATGATATATTTTTTCCGCGTTCATCGCAACAAATTACATAGTCTCGCCCTTTCTCAAACGGCCATTCCGCGAGTTTTCGTGCCAACTTCTCCTCATCATAAAACTCCCAGTGTATATCATATGGCTTCCTCAGCCGCTTTTCGTATTCGCCACACGCCTCCGCGCACCAAGCCACATTCTTCTTCCCACCAGCGATAATCCTAATCATACCAAAATTATATCACACTAAAATCAATACGCTTACCCCAGTTAGATCAATTTTGCTCTTGCTTTTTTAAACAAAATGTGCTATACTTAAATCAATCGACCTTCTATAAGGCGTACATTAAGAAAGGGTCACTCTCTCGTAGAGTGAAATGGTGAACAAAATGAAAGTGAAAGAAACAATAAGCTCCGAAGAGCTTCGTGAATTCGAGAAAAGTGTTCTCGCCGACGAACCCAATGCGATCCCTGAAACTTCTACTCCGCCCGCCGGATACGGCGACGCCGAGCATGACACTCGTCTGCACCGGAATCTCAAACCCCATACGTGCCCTCCAGAGTATGATGCCAGGCATCACCACTATCGCGACGGCGTATAATCAGACACCATTCTTTTACCCCCCTATTCTATCCCGCGCCCTCGATGAGGGCGCATTTTTATCTCACGAAAATCGCCAAAAAACTGCCCCTCTACACTATCGTCATTGCCAGATATACCGTCCCCATCGACAGGAACGCCATCGACCAGAGAAAAACCACGGTCAGCGTATGCCTTTTTCTCTCCACCACCATCTCCGCTAAGAACTCTCTTACGAACGCATTTATCCAGAAATGTGTTCGTGTCTTTGCCCCTACCCCTTCAAAATGTAGTCCCAAGTTAGAAGCTATTACTCCCGCTCGAAACACGTGATAGCTCGTTGTCGCAAAAGCCACCTTCGCTCGTTTCGTCCGCTCCCTAATCAGCGCATCAGAAAATTTAATATTCTCTCTCGTATTCACTGACCTACTCTCCGTTAAAATATCCTTCTCGTCTACTCCGCACCGAATTAGATACTTTTTCATTGCCTCTGCCTCCGAAATCACTTCATCGGATCCTTGTCCACCCGACGGCACCAACACCAAATCTTTGCCGGTCTGCTCCGCCTGCATCTGCCTGAACTCTATCGCTCGGTCAATCCGCCCCTTTAGTATATTTCCTGGCGTCCCATCCGGCTTTACATAACACCCCAGAATCAGTAGATAATCTTTATCCAGCTTCGGCACTCGCCTCGCCGCAAAGACCGTTACGAACGCTGTACTAATCAAGATATATTCTACATAAGTTAGGCTCATGAATACTGCTGCCTCAATAAACCTCTGCACATACGGCGCTGCACTCTGTTCGTTGTGTACGTCCAAGAAGGTTGTCTGCTGTAAAAACACGTTCACTAGTTCCGGTAGTAACGTCGCGACACACAGTGATACTCCCATCAACACTCCTAGAAAATTTTTCCAGTTGAACCCCTCTCGCCTTACTACTATTACACCTGCTATCGTTAACCCCACTGACAACACGAAAAACAGCGGCAACATCACTATTGAAAATATATTAAATAGCCCAGTCACATCATTTATCGTCTGCACTGGTCCATGATAATCAAAAATCGTAAATGCCTGTGCCAAAGTTGCAAACGCTAACATAATAATCAGTCCCAGCCGTGTAATATTCTCGTACCGATACAAATTTTTTCTAATCTGCTCCTGGTATGTTTTAACCGCTAGATATAATACATAGGCCAAAAATATCGTCGTGCAAATCGGTACTACCATATCTCCCCGCATATCACCCAGAAAATCCCCCACCGTAATCACGCCTAGATTATGTACGTAAACTATTTCAAATCTCGTCTCTTCTCCCACTATCACATCAACGAACGCCCTGCCGCGGTTCACCGACCTAATCTCTACTTCCACTTTGTCATCTACGATTTTTTTGTTCACTACCTCCACCACCACACCACCAGCCCCATTCTCACCCTCCGATTCTTCCGCCGAGCTAATCCTTACCATTACCTCGTCTATGTTTTCTACCCCAGTAAACCCATCAAGTTTTAGTGTATAGGTCTGTCCAAAAACTACAATCACCACCAATGAAATTAGCCACAATACTGCCCCCAGTATCAGGGCGCTTAGTTTTCTTCGGGTCAATACCTTCATTACTTTTAAATTATAACATTTTAATAAAAACAGCCACAGTTATTCTAAAAATCTGCTATAATGATTATAGTTAATGAGTGGAGAGTAAATGAAAAGAATAACAAATGTTATTTCAGCATTCTTATTATCAATCTTAATTTCTGGTTTCAGCACTTTTAGCGTTCTTGACGCCTATGCAAGTAGTAGCTATCACACCACCACCGTTACATATCCTTACTACGGTTTCGTGGAGAATCCAGAAAATCCTTGGGAAACGGTTTATGACGCTTTAGATGAGACGGGCGAAGTTGAATACAGCGATGAATTCTTTTACGAACCATCCCCAGGCAACCACCCAGAACTCCGTGCTTTATCCTACGCTCTAGCCCTTGCCGGCTACGAGAATCAAGCCGATGGCTATCCTGCTGACCCATCCAATCCAAATCCCAAGCTCAAAAGCTTACTAGATCAAATGGACTTTTCCGATTACCAAAGCTGGGATATTGCGTCCGAGCCTGACGGACATTCCATGGGCACCACGATTGCTCGTAAAACTTTATCCAGCGGCCAAGAACTAATCGTAGTCGCACCGCGCAATTATAATTACATGACCGAATGGCTATCAAATTTCAATGTCGGTACGAGTGGCGATCACGCGGGCTTTTCCGAATCCGCCAATCTTGTCAAGGACAGGCTCGATCAGTATTTGTCCGAACGTAATTTGTCAGACTATAAAATTTGGACAGTTGGCTATTCAAGAGGTGGCGCCGTAGTAGACCTATTTGCCAAATATGTCAACGAGGATACCGATAACTATCAAATGAAACACGATGATTTCTATGTCTATACATTTGGCGCACCTAAGGGAAGTATTACTGAAACTAAATATAACAATATCCATGACGTAAAAGACGGGAACGATTTACTTCTTGGCTACGTTTTCCCAGAACTCTGGGGCTTTCATAATACTGGCACATACGAAGAAATCCACCCAGCCGATCTCGAAATTTCTACTTCAGTCGTCAACATTGCCGAACTTGCTAACCCCGCCACCGCTTTTAATGTCTTGTCAAATAACGACGGTCTGACCGAGCAAGTAGGCACCATGAATGGAAGAGAATTCATGGATTCCTGGATACAATTCGTAGTAGACAATGGGCTAACACGCGATTATTTCGATTCCGAAGTTAAAGCTCCGCTCTCCGCTATTATGAAGCTCTACCAATCAAGGACTCTAGACAAGCAAAGTGAGTTTACTAGTTTTCTTACAGACACCAGCGCTGGTCTTGCTGGCATGGTCGCTGGAAACGCCCTCTATGATTTGCTAGCTAACTACGGTGACTTATCGGCATTTCCAACTTACAATCAATTAGTTAGCGTATTAAAAGGCACAGCTACCGATGCGGAAACTGAATCACTTATTGCTTCTATGACCGGCTACATAGGAGAATACGATGATTATGAAACAAAACTTGGCCAAGTTCCTACAATTACCAGAGATGAGTTTGCTATAGTCAAAGAAAACTTACCAAAACTGGTTAGAGCATTGATGCCACTTATCATTGCGGATGCCGCTTATACGCAAGAAACATACGGGGGCGACTACTCTCTATATTATACCTATACATTAGCTGCGAACGCCGAAAAACTTGTCATCGGTCACATTCCAGAGAGCATTATGCCAATTCTGAAAAGTCTTATCGAAGAAGATGACGATATTATAATACCAAAAGTACCAAATACTGGAATCCCCAACTAAAAAGACTCCTCTGGAGGAGCCACGCATTCCTGGCTGGAGCAAATTAAGCAGGCTTTAACCACATATAAGGAAGATATCCGACAACGGCTACGTGAGTTCAATTCTGAAGAACAATTGACTTAAAATGATAAAATTAAAGTAGTAAACAAGGATTTTTTATGCCTAGACCACGTAACAAACAAGACTTGATTAGAGCTGGCGAGGAATACTACGCTAAGCTAATTGAAATGGCTGATGGAATGAGCGAAAAAGAAATGAATACCGAATTCGATTTCTCCGGCGATCCATCAAAGAAAGAGCGCCACTGGGGACGTGATAAGAATCTACGCGATATTTGGGTACATTTATACGAATGGCACTGCATGCTATTAGAATTTGTCGATACAAATCTGAATAAAGGAGGAAACGCACCGTTCTTACCAGAACCATACACTTGGAAAACTTATGGCGATATGAACGTTGAATACTGGAAGAAACACCAAAAGACTTCACTAAAAGACGCGAGAAAGATGTTCGAAAAATCCCATAAAGACGTCATGAAGTTGGCTGAAAGCTTGAGCGAAGAACAATTATTCACTAAAGGTACGTATCCTTGGGTTGGTGGTTCCGTGCTTGGCTCATATTTCGTTAGCTGTCTATCCTCTCACTATGACTGGGCAATGAAGAAACTTAAAGCTCATAAAAAGAACTGCGAGAAATAAATGGCAAGCACCAAAGAATATCGCGATTATATCATAGAACAACTATCAGAAGTACCTAATATTACTTGTCATCCAATGATGGGCGAATTTTTGCTTTATTCAGCCGGTGTCCTATTCGGCGGTATTTACGACAATCGTTTGCTTGTTAAGATTGTTTCGAATAATGAACAATACAAAATGCCAGAATCCATTCCTTACGATGGAGCTAAGCCAATGTATCTAATTGAAGACGTAGATGATAAAGAAAAAATAGCAATAATTATTAAAGATACAATAGAAGGATTACTGGATAAAAAATAAAAGCCCCAATGGCTTTTATTGTGCTTATGCTTGGCTGGACCGGCAGGATTCGCATCTTTAGATTCGAATCCCCAACCAAAAAGACTCCTCTGGAGGAGCCACGCATTTCTGGCTGGGGCAAATTAAGCAGGCATTAACAATCTACAAGGAAGATATCCATAATCGACTGGATAAGTTCAATCCTGAAAGTTAAAACCGCAAATCCATTAAGAAAAAATCACAAATTTACCGTTTTCGTCGTTGTGTCGTTTATCTTCGCTAGACCAATTAAATGTTCGAACAATTTGCCAGTGATTCCTCTACGGCACCAGTATTCCGCTCCGGGATTCCCGCCCGCAAGGGCTGAGGTTATGAGCGTCAAGGTTTCTTCTATGTCTAATTGACTAATTTGTTTATCCGTATCTTTCTTCAACCCCTTCAGGCCATCAAGTAGATAATCGCTCCCCGTAAATAACTGATAATCATACATCTTGGGTAAAATAATCTTGTCAATATAGCCAGTATGCATGAAGAAGACGCGAGCATGTCTTGCAATTTTTCTGAGTTGACGAATCTGTATTTTATCTAAATTATTAAAAGATTCGACAGCTAACTTATGATACGTTTCCATTTGAAGCAATTATTACCCTTTTCGTACTAAATATAAAGACGTTTGCGTTTTAATTCCGTAATTTATTGAGCTTATCTTCATAATCAGAAATCAAACTCCATCCGTCTTCCGGGTCGGTGGCACCATCGGCATTCCCATACAATACAAAGTCTATAATGGTTGTGCGTTTCTTCACGCGTTCTTTAATCTGTCTGACAACTTCCTCTGGAGTGGCAATAAAGAACCTCGTCTTCTCTCCATATTGGTATTGCGAAGACTCTAAAGCACAGGAGATATAATAAACCAGCTTCTTTTGAGGCTCTAAGTTAGTTGCCTTGATTTCCTAATTGCATGGTTGCTCGCCAAACACCATCTCTGCCTTGAACTGGTGCACCGCAAAGGATGTATCCTCGTGCTGCCTTTTTATTAATTTCCCTATTAAGGCTCCAAGAAGTTGAGGCAGTAAGCTCAATTATGTTTCTGTATTTAGCTTTCGACAACGAAGAGCCGCTCAAACGATTGTCTAACCAGTTAAGTATCCCCATAATATTTCCTCCTTATCTATTATCTTTAGTTTTCTCGATAAAAACGTCACCATCTGACGGATTATACCAGCATTTCCAGACGCTTTTGTCTTTGTGCCACATAAGGATTCGGTAATAATTGCCATCTTGTGCAATCTCCGTAGAAGCATAATCTGTCAGATGAACTCCTGCTTTTTGACCATAAGACCAACAAGCGTCCGCAATATCACTTATTGAAGGTTCACTACTTGAGGTTGAGGTCGAAGCAGGCTCCTGGCTTTCCTTTTCTTCTTCCTCCTGCTTCTTCTTTTCTTCCTCTTCGACTTTCTTGTCAGCTTCTACCTCCTCTTGGGTGTCATAGCATTTCCAATTGTAGTATATTTTGCCAGCCTCTTCACACAGCGTTTTGCTAGTTTTACGGCAATTTACCTTGCCGTTTTCGTAATCATAGGTGTAGCCCTCTCTTGCCCTGCACTCTTTTTCATCCTCTAGTTGTTTGTCTGTCTTTTTCGCTCTGAAAGTAATACGCCAACCCTTATATAAGTTTAACCCGGATTTCTTGTAGTTGTTATATTCTGGAACAAAATCGTCTTCTTTGTCGTAAACCGCACCAATTTTTTCTACGATTTGAATATCCTCAGAATCTGAATCATAAATATCTCCATAATCGTCAATATCATAGTGAATACCGAGCTTATCTGCTAACTCCTTTGCCTCTTTAATGGTTTTGCCGATAAAATCGTTCGTAGAAGCGACTGGGGTGCCTAATTCACAAAATGGATCCAACATAACGTCACAATCTCGAACACGGCTACTTCTAGATAGAGGTATAATAATCAAGAACAATAAGGCGAGCACGCCGATAACAATTATTATTTTTTTCTTAGTAGTTAACTCTCCAACCCATTTTTTAATTGAGTTGGTATTACTGTCATCTGTCTTTTCCTCATCTGTGCAGTTTTGCCTTGCTGTCTGAGTTTTCATAGCTATATTCTTCCTCCCCCCTATAACAAAATTAGCGACTATGTGCAGTCGCCAAACTTATCAGCTCAGACTTTTGACTCTGGCTGGCACATAGCCGCCTTCTTTTGTTCAAAAGTCTGAAATTTAAAAATTGATAAGCTTAGCACTTATTATTATACCCTATTTTACGCAAAAAATAAATAGCTCATGCTATTTTAATAGTTTACAATAAGAGAGGTGAAAATGGGCTAATCTGTAATACGCAGATAGTATTGTAAATCTCCTCCTTTCCAGTTGTCAAGCACGAAATCATGGAACTCGTCCCATAATTCTGAATATAGTTTGCTCAAAATGGCGTTGCCGCCGTTGTAGTGTTGCCAGCATTTATGGTTAAGCACCATCGAAAGTTCGGTGCCATATATACGGTCATCACCCCATTCTTCCTTAGCCCTCTTATATGTATCTCGGACAGCTTCCAGCCCGAACTTATCGGCAATAGTGAAGTCTTGCCAGAAAGTAGTCTGGCACTCGTAGTCTAAAAGTCGCACCTAAAAACCTCCATAAAATTGTCTATCGAATCGAAGCTCTCCTCGATTGCCGACTTATACTCGGAATAATGGCTGATCACGTTTGCATACTCTTTCGCACTCAGCCCTGCCTCTATCATCGCAAGCCTTGCGCCCATAATCATATTGTATTTACCACCCCTACGGACTTGCTCGTAGCGGTAGAAGTTTCGACAAACATCGGGCTGAAGTAGTTTCATATCGCACCGCAACTTTCTGACGTTCTAGTCCATAAATGCTCGACTATCTCGCCATTAGCCCATAGCCTACGTTCTAGTCTAGCGAGGTAATTCATCCTGTCCTCAGGATTAGGAAACTGTAAGTCGTCAACAATCTCGAAGTGATAATCTCCGTCAGTACCGAGATATTTCATAATCGTAATGGATTTTGGTGCTTTCATAATTAAGCAATAATTTTGCCTCGGAATGCTAGAAAAATAAAGACTTTTTACAAAAAATGTCTGTGGCGTAATTTAAGCGACTCTGAGGCGCCTTCGCTGTAAGAATACGCGAACTGTTAGTCGCAAACTAAACTCGCCTTAACCCTCCGTTAAGTAGTCCCTAGGAGTATGATTCTCTCTGGGGATATGGTATAATATAAGAGATGAAAAAAGCCAGAATTCACGATTTTGCCGATACGTTTTCTCACGAAGAACATGATCCGCATGCTGATTCCTACACCTATATTATGTCCCGTGCCCTTGTTGTTTTTGAAGGAGCAAAAAATGATTTGTATGCAAATTTTGAGAAAGGAGTAATACGGCAACTTCCTTATGGAGCAAATCTCAGCAGGTCGCAATTATTAGGGCGAAATGGGACCAACCCATTAGCACCGTAAGACAACTGCTAAATTTCTGCACCGCAAAAAGTCTTGAAGAAAATAGGCAGCATATTATAGATTATTTTGTGGAATGTTATAATTGGATCGATTTAGCCGTAGCTATTCGGATATATGAGTCGATCGCTCACCCCAAATTTGCACATGTAATGGATGGCATATCATTTGACAGACACTATAATAATTATCGCGGACAGTACTCCGATGGCAAGTCTGGAAGACCATACTTGTCAATAAATATGCTTGACGGTTTAACCGCTAACGATGTTAAGTCATTTATTGACAAGTATTTTAACACTATTTATTCTGATGATTTACCTAAACCTAAAATTAATGAAGCGACACCGCAATTGCTACGCAATATCCTAGTTAGGAATATGCATTTTTTGTACAACGTAAAGCCAAAAGAGCTAATGTCCTTAATAGATGAGATTTTCATGGAGTACAAAGAGGAAGATGGAGAACTTGTTGGTATCATACCAGGAGAGATCGAAAACACTTTTCGCTCCTATAACGAGCAAAACGTCTCGAATGATTTTAGGAAATTTAATAGAGAGATGGAACAGGATTGGTTTAGAAAAGCTATTGATACGTTTGAAAACGATAAGACCAGACGCCTCGATATATATAAGGACCACTATGTGTCTACGATGATACGGCATAGCCCTCCGGAAATGCTGATACCAAGCTGGCCAGAAATCCACATGTTAGATGACCCAATTTATAAATCAGAAGATGAGCGAATCCAACGCTTTGAATTGAGCTTCGATAGTAAAAAATCCCTCTTTTCTTTGAGGCGAGCAGAAAGCGAATAGTGAAATAAATCGCCCAAGAGCAGAGCTCTGAGCCGTTGAACCAGAGTAGAATAAAAAATAACAGGGGTAAACTATCTCAGAAAAACTTTATTTGACATAGGGTATTTTTTGTTGTCTTCTATTATAATCTGAGGCAGACATTGAGCGAGAAGCGAAGTGTTGAGGCTTAACAATTTGGCGAGGCAATAAAAACGAACACGAAAACCAACCAATATTAACTTTAATCAGGAGAACAGATGTTAACCGACAAAGAACTTAGCGAACTAAGAGTCAATCTGCAAAGCCTCGGAATCAACCTGCCAGAAGGGCTAGAACTGGGGGTTGCAGGCATTGCAGTTTTACGCTTTTGTTTGGCTAAGGCTTTGCGGAAACATCAATTATTAACAACTAAATAAGGAGTTTTATGAATAAGGAACCTCTAACAACAGCAGAAGTTATTATTGACGAAATCACCAAGAGATTTGTCATCAAAGGCAAACCTCTTCGGGTAAAGAGTCGCAACAACGCGAAGTATGACTGGATTAAAACACCCAATAAGTTTAAAACCGCATTCGAAACAGCTAAATTCGTGATGGATTTTATTACATATGAAATGCCGGAAATTCAAAAACAATTCACATTCGAGACGGTTGGTGATGTTTGGGAAGGTATTCTCGATATGTTAGACATCAATAATGGGCGTACGACTAATGGCTTCAAAAAGCGAATCACTAAAAAACCTCAAGAGTCTATTAATTTCAAGAGGAAGAGAGAGTCTTTGACGGTTGAAGAGGCAACCGAGGAAATTTTAAAAAGATACGATGTTGATTTGGCGATTGACGGCTCATTCCTAATCATCAGCAATCGTAAGAATAATGAAGCAGAACCACCGATTGGTGGTCTAGGTCCGGTTTATCGTATCTCGTCCATTATTGAAAGCGAACTTGGGTATTGCCAACCGGAGTGTGAGCTGATAATCGGCGTCGTTCACAATCTTTTCGCAATCGCAGGCAAAAAGGACGCTAAACCGTATATCTTACCCGAGTGTGTTGCGAATACGACCAATAAATCGGAGCACGAAGAAAATGGAAAAGAGTGACAATAGTGAGAAATTAGAGCAAAGCTCCGGTCAAAAGCTAATTGAAAAGCTTACTCAGGAATTGAGCGAACAACACGCTTTATTCCACGACACCCAGAAGCAACCATATATCGCCATCAACCACTCTGGAGCTAAAGTCATGAGCTTAAACAGCAACGAATTTAAGTCGTGGTTACTAGCCGAAAGAATGGAGGCTGACGAATATATTAGCACGCACACGATTGACGAGATTACTAAACGCTTGCAGGCGGTTGCGGTCTATAAGTCGAAAGATTTAAGACCTTTGTCAGTACGGATCCATCGTATCGATAACAGGTATGGCTTGCCAGAAGAACTATGGTACGACCTGGGAGGAGAAGATGGCTTAGCCGTTCATATTACGAAGAACGGCTACACTATCGAAGAGCCACCTATCATCTTCCGAAGATATGACCATCAGCACGAACAAGCTAAACCCAGAGCAAAGGAAGGCGGGAAGTTAGATGACCTATTCGAGCTAATTAATCTAACTGAACGAGTCGATAAAGTCGCATTTATCGTTTTCCTTGTTTCATGTTATATAGACAGGTTCCCCAAGCCAGTTTTGCTAATCCGGGGAACAAATGGAAGTGGAAAATCAACGCCAATGCGGATTCTGCATAATCTTATCGACCCCAGCGAACTCGAATCTGGCACGCCACTAGTCAGAGATAACGGTGAACTAGCCAGAATTGCAAATAAGTGTGCCGTGCTTCATTGGGATAATATTGACAGTAGAGAAATCACGCCGGAAGTTAGTAATGCGATTTGCCGCATTACATCCGGACAAGCATTTACTAGAAGAGTACTGTACACCAATGACGATGACGCTATCTTCAAAGGGCAACGTGTAGTTATGTTAAATGGAATTGGAAAACTAGCGGAGCGTGAAGACTTATTGGATCGTTGTTTAATCTTTAATATGAAACGAATCCCAGAAGACAAGCGTAAAACCGAAGCGGAGATTTTCGCAAAACTAGAGGAGATAAAGCCGTACCTATTACATGAAATCTTTACGGCTTTATCTAAGGTCCTCTCTATCTATCCTACCGTAAACCTTACCGATAGCCACCGTCTTGCAGATTTTGACAAGCTCGGATTTGCGATTTGCGAGGCTACTGATGGCTACTCTGGCGAAGAGTGGCTAGAAGTTAGCGATAAGGTCTTTAAGCGACAGGTAGAGAGTGCATTTGAAGCTAGCGCAGTCGCCCAGATTGCAAAGTTTTTGGTCGATAGAAGCAAATTTCATATCTGGGAAGGCACAGCAACCGATATGCTCAATTTCAGGTTTGCAGAAGATGATAACTATCAAGAAACACCAGAAGATAGGAATCTCAAACAGTCTATCAAAGATAATCCAACTTTCCCGAAGAACGCTTCATCGCTCGGTATTCGACTTAATCGTGCCGAATCTACCCTGCGTTCTCTCGGAATCATTATAGAGCATAGTCGAGATGGTAAGGATGTTTATAAAAACGGAGCAAGATGGATTACACTCAAAGACTACGGTTGGGTTAAATCCAACGATAAGCAAGAACAACTGGCTCAAGACGAGCCTGTTATTCCATTTTAATAACTAATCAACAAAGGAAAATATGGCAAACAATCACAATAACATTATACTTAAAAACGTCCGTTTTATTGAGTACGGATTTGAGCACTGGCCTATGAGCAAATATCTAGAAGTTGATATTTTTGATGACCACGAGAATAGGGATAAAATTTTAGCTTGGCTAAAAACCAATAATATTAAAAATATTATCACTACATACCCGAAACGCACACTATATCGCAATAATGGATTAATCGGTGGGTTTAAACTTGGAATGAAGAGCTCTGCTAAAGTTTTTTATCCCAATGGTAGAAGATTCGCATTGAGGAAATTGAAAAAGGGCACGCATATAGACGTATATATAAAACCTTCCCCTACAGTCAGGAAACAGAAACCGAACTCTAAGCGTATAGGAATAGTGACAAAAATTATTGCTCACGAAAACAATACTAATAGCCAGCATAACCAGTAAAGAAGAGAAAATTATGGAAAACGATGAAACTATTTTAGAGCTGGACAATGAATATGTCCTCTATTATAACGAGAAAAGCAACAACCATGGCGAATCACTGTCAATCAATATTTTTGACGATCCGAGCGACCCAGAAAGTTCAGAATACAAAATTGGTGAATGGCTCGCGAAGAATGGTGGCAATTTTAGCGATAGCGAGACAAAAGTAAACCACGAGAAACATTCCAATCTTACTTATACGCCTTTTTATTTCAAAATTACTTCCCAGACCAAGATTATCGACCTTGATGGCCAACGGCTGGCTAAAGAAGAGTTGGTAAAAGGCACTAATATCGGATTAGTCGCCAGAGCTGTACCGTATGAATACGAAGGACGCTCTGGTGTTATGCGACTATTAGAAACGATCGTCGTTTACGAGCCAAAGCACCGTACCAAAACGAATCTCGAACATATTAGGCAAATGCGGGAAAAACGGTTAAGCAAAGACAACGCGCTAGAGAACAGCAAAAACGATAGTGCAGAAGAAGCTGAACATATCACTAATAAAGAGGCAGATGAAAAATCAGAGCCACAAACTAACGCCACTAGCGATGGTATGTTAAGTCCGGACGAAATCCCATTCTAGCCACAACGACGCAACGGCATAAACGGTTTTTGCTAAAATCTTTTGTCTTTTAATGAGTAAGCCCTCTATAAAACATCATTAGGGGGTTTATTTTTTCACAATTTAGTAAAATAATTAACGTAAGGAGAATAATTATGGCAGGAAAAGCCAATCCGGAAAAACTTAAATTTGTCATCTATGCCCGTAAATCATCAGAGGGCTCAGAACGACAAGTTGCCTCTATCCCAGACCAGAAAGAATTTGCAAGTAAAGTTGCCAAAGAAAACCATTATAAGGTAGTGGCAAAATTTGAAGAGTCGGCGTCAGCCAGCAAAGTTGACAACCGCCCACAGTTTAATAAGATGATTGAAATGATAGAAGCTGGCGAAGCAAATGCTATTATTTGTTGGCATACTAATCGTTTAGCCAGAAACCCAAAAGAGAGTGGTTTAGTACAACAGCTTTTATTTGATGGAAAAATCCAGTTAATCCATACATCTGATAGCAGATACACCCCAAAAGACTCAGGGATTATGTTTGGCGTTGAAGCCAGCATGAATGCGGAATACTCAAGGAACCTATCTCGCGTAGTCACTCGCGGTATCAGGTCGAAAAATAAAAATGGTGGCTGTACTGGTGTTGCCCCACAAGGCTATTTAAATGCAGAAGACCCACTAACCCACGAGCGAATTGTCATTAAAGACCCCGAACGCTGGCATTTAGTAAAAAGGATGTTCGAACTATATCTCACTGGTAATTATTCAGTCCCAGAAATTGTAGATATTGCCAACAATGATTGGGGATATAGGACTCCAAAGAGGCTCAAGATAGGTGGCAATCCTATAATGGTGTCAGTGGTTCATAGGATGTTTGAAAATCCCTTTTATATGGGAAAGGTTAAGGATTTCGAAGACCCCAATATCTTTCATAATGGCAATTGGGAACCAATGATTACAGAAGAACAATACTGGCGAATCCAACGTATGAAAAGCAAATTCGCGATAATTCATAATCTTAAACCGAAAGTTAAGGTCAATACAGCCAACTTCGAGTTAAAAGGGTTAATGCGTTGTGGTAGTTGCGGCTGCTCAATTGTTGCAGAAGCTCATGATAGACCACTTGCAGACGGAACAACTAGGAAACATATTTACTATAAGTGTACTCGCAAGAGTCCTTACAAGAAGTGCAAAATGCATGGTAGCATTACCGAAGAGGAAGCCTTTAAGCAAATTTACGAGCTGTTAGACAAATATACTATCCATCCAGTCTTATATGAGTGGTCCAAGAAGATTATCGAACGAATTCATCAAGAAGAAATTGAGGAACGCTACGATATAGCTGATATGCAACACTCCACATTAACAGAGTATGAAGAACGTAAGAATAAACTGGTAGATATGTTTCTTAAAGGTATGATTAAGGACGATGTATTTGAAGCAAAGAATAAAGAACTTGATGATTTAATTAAGAAAACCGAACAAGCCAATAAAGAGGCTCAGGATTTAGACCGCAACTGGTACGAAATAGTTGGGAGGACTTTGGAGAACTTAAAAGACCCTAAAAGCAAATTGGATGCCTCGATGACGGCGGGGGAAAAGAGGGGAATATTACAGTCGATAGGAAGAAATATCTTACTAGTAGAACGAGAAATCGGCAAAGACAAAAATGGTAGGGTATTAACAGCCAAATTCATAGAGGTAGAGCCGTATCCATGGCTCGAATTTTTAGAAAAATCGTCAAAAAAATTCGCCCCAATTCTCAACAAGGGACTTAACAACGACTTACAGGGGGAATTGGGGCAAAAATCGGACTTATATTGCGTTTGGCTGGACCGGCAGGATTCGAACCTGCGAATGCTGGGACCAAAACCCAGTGCCTTACCGCTTGGCGACGGTCCAATCTTTAACCATTCTATCATATGCCGACCAAAATCGCAACCTACACTTCCACCACCACGGCGGTTCGGTCGTCCCGTTTCGTTGCTCGCCTTGTCAATGCTTTTGCCGCATCATTGGCTGTTCTCGCCTCAGTCACAATCCTTGCGAACTCTTCATCCGGTATAAAATCTTCCTTAAAATCCCCAGTAATCCCATCCGAGCAGAACACGATTCTATCGCCATCCCTAAGTGGCTCATCGCCAAATTGTCTCACCCTCGCATGCTCTCGCCCTAGGGAATTATACAACCGATTTTCTTCGCCTTCATCGCGCGTAATCATTTTAAGTTTGCCATTTCTCACCACATAAATCCGCGAATCACCTACCGACACCCAGGCCAATCTTTTGCCATCCTCATCATCAATTATCTTCCCAAAAACCCCAGTAGTATAACCAGCGTTTTCATCGGCATAAACAGCATCATTGATTTCTTCGGCCAGTTTTCTCAAGCTCTCCGTTGTCGTAAGCGGATCCATCTCGTTCTTTTCTGTAATCTTTTCCAGCGCAATTCCCGAAGCCGCCGCCGCGCCTTTTTCTCCTCCTGCTCCATCAAATACTGCAAATAATCCGTCATCTAGGTTATAGTATACCGCATCTTCATTTTTCCGACTCGGATTACCAATTAAATTGCCTTTATTAAACGTAAATGCCGCCGCATCAACTACGAGTTTTTCATGATTTTTAGTCTTCTCACCATCCATACTTGTAAGTATCTTTGAACCTCTCGCTCGTTCTTTCCCAAACTCGCTAGCTTCTTTTTCTAAGCTCTTCATCGCTTTATAATATTCATATTTCTTTCCATAAATTGATTTGCAGAAATCATCCATGGATTTCACATACTCTTGGTATTTGCTTTCCGTATTCATTCTCTGAAACCGCCTCAGAAAATGCGTCGCCTCCGTATCAAAATCCATCGGCGTTGGATACATCTCCGTAAATCTCTTCACATCGCTACCAGATGCATCATTATACCCATTCCAGTCTTCATCCACCATGTATCTTAAAATTCGTTTTTGATGTCTATCATCGCCCATTCGTTCCACAATTTCCGCATCACTTCTTTCGTCGGGGAAGCTTGCAATTTTTTCCAGCAATTGTTTTTCGGCCTTAGTGCACATCTCGGGGTAGCCACTTATGAGACCAAATGCCATCCTTTTTTCTCTTTCGGTACTATGCCTTTCGCTATACCTATCATCCGCATCAAAAATATACCCC
>JAZUND010000028.1:0-9194 GCA_045603965.1 Candidatus Nanosyncoccus sp.
GGGCGTAGTGCAAGCGGATGCGGGGCTATCGTTGCCGGATTTTGCGGCAGAGGAAAAAGTGTTTCAGCTTCTCACGCAGGTGATCGGGCGAGTGGGGCGAGGTCATATGGATACAGCCGAAGTGTTTATCCAGACTTTTCGACCAGAGCATCCAGCGCTTAAATTCGCAATAGAGGAAGATTATACTGGATTTGCAGATTATTTATTGGGTATAAGACGACGAGGCGGTTTCCCGCCGTATCGGTACGTAATGAGACTCGATATTACTTTAAAAACTGAGGCTTTGGTGGTACGAAAAGTGCGAGAGCTGGTGTCGCGACTAGTGTGGGATAAACGGCTCCTGGTGTCTCCCCCGATGCCGGCGTTTCATGAGCGAACTGCGCGAGGATACACTTGGCAAGTGGTAGTAAGGAGTACGTCACGGAAGGCGCTAGTGGAGGCTTGTGAAGGGATTGATAAAAATTTCAGGGTGAGCCTGGATCCGCCAGGGCTGTTATAGCGGGTGTGACCTTTTGATTTTTTATGCGCTCTGTGATATAATTAAGGTTATGGAAATTATTACAACGCCAGATCCGAGGCTACGGGAGAAATCGGAGAAAGTTGGCAAAATTACGCCGGAAGTGCTGGACACCATCGCGAAAATGCGCGAGCTTTCTTTGGCATGGGAAAAAGAACATCCATATGAACTGTCGGCGGCGATGGCGGCACCACAGATGGGAGTACTAAAACGGATTATTATTATTCGCGACGACATGGAAGATAAGAAAAATGCTAGTTTTACTGCACTAATTGATCCAGTGGTGATTCGTGCGGAAGGCAAAATAAAGAAAGATTATGAGGGGTGTCTGTCGGTGCCATCAATTTACGGAATGGTGCCACGCGCTTCTAAAGTACGAGTGAAAGCGAAACTAGAAGATGGCACTGAGGTACGGATCAAAGCGACAGATGAGCTAGCGAGGACTTTGCTACACGAAATAGATCATCTGGATGGAGTGCTATTTATTGATCATATTAAGGGCATAAAAGATGCCTTCTACGAGATGAACGACAAGGGTGACTTAGCGCCGGTAGATTACGACACGCGAATCGCTGGGAATAAAGAGCTATTCCCTGACGATTAATAGAGGTGATGGCTGAGTAATAAATTTGTTCAAAGGAGGTTATGAATAATTTTAGGGTAAATGATGGCGAGGTGACGAATGGGGTAAATGACCTTAAACCAAAGGTGATATTCTTTGGTAATGGGCCGCTTGCGGATTATGCTTTAGCAGTATTAGAGTCCGAGTGCCAAGTGATTTTTCATGCGCGGACGAAAGAGGATTTGGAAGAGGTGAAGCGTGTAAAAGCCGGATGCCCTGAGGCGCATGGAGTGCTGGCGTCGTTTGGGGTGATGATTCGGGGCGATGTACTGGAATTGTTCGAGCCAGAAGGGATCCTGAATGTGCATCCTTCCCTATTGCCGTTGTACCGTGGAGCGTCGCCGATAGAAAGTGCGATTTTGGCGGGCGACTCAGAGTTTTCGGTGTCGGTGATGAAATTAGTAAAAGCGATGGATGCGGGGCCGGTTTATTATCAGGTGACGCTAACAGGTGCGGAAATTGCAGAGAGAGCAGACTCCGAGCTAGTTTCGGGGTTGATTCCGCCGAAACTTGCGATTTATCAGGTGCTGGCGGAAATTGGAGCAGAATGGATTTTAGAACATCTTGATGCTTTACCAAAGCCAGTGGCGCAAGACGAATCAAAAGCGACTTTTTGTGGGAAAATGACAAAAGAAATGGGAAGATTAACGCCAGAAACAGATACGGCGGAAACAACTTTACGGAAAATTGTTGCCTTTCAGGGCTTTCCGAAACCGAAATATGCGTTCTACGGCATGCCCTGCATTATTTTAGAAGCGCATATACTGGAGCAGGGTGGTACAGCGCCACTCACGATTCCCTGTGCTGACGGACTTTCTGTGGCCGTGGATAGACTGCAACCAGAGGGGCGGAAAGCGATGGATGCGAAGAGCTTTCTGAATGGATACGCTAAATAGTTTCTTTAGCCAATATTTGGTGTTATATTAGTGAGGCAGAAAAAAATCAAAAACGCAAGCAACGATGTGGTTAGAAGCGCAATTAGAAAAGCTATGAGACCTGCGCCCTGGATTTTTTTCCGACAGAGAATGGCATAAAATATGAGCGAAGTGCCGACTACGGCAAGTGGGGCTCCTATGGTAATTGAACCAATAACGCCAAGAAATGTCCAGCCGGCAAAGGGCCCGTGACAGGTGTCTTTACCGCCCACAGCAAACGCATTGCAATTTTGCATGCGTGCAGCTATACATGGGGCAATGAGAAATAGTATAACAAATAACAAAACCAACGAGACAATTATAATGCCCACCCACATAGCTCTTTTTGCCTTTTTAGGCATTTTTTCTTTGGCTGGTGATATCGGTGCTGATTGTGGCGTATCCTGATTTATTTGCACTTCTTGTGGCGCCGGAGATAGATTGCTGTTAGCTTTTTCCTCTTCCATATTCTAGTTCCTAGCTTATATTAGTTTGCTGCGGTTCAAGCGGATTTCCTGCTTTAATTCTTCGATGGTGCGGGAGACGATTTCGCGGAAATCTGGGCGGTTTTTCTCTAGCCATTTGGCGGCTTCAGCTTGGTCGGTAATCTGGTCAAATTCGTTTAACTGCACCTCAGTGAGACCTTTACTGATGCGTTCACCAATGCGGACTTCCAGCTCCTCTTGAATATAATCTAAAAACTCTTGTTTTTGGTCCTCTGGCATAGCCGAAAGACCCATTTCCTGTAGAAAGTTGTCGTCAAATTGCATATTGTGAACTCCTTATAGTTAATTATAACATTGCATGATACGTTGTTTATGTTTCACCTCTATTTGCTATATATGAGCAAGTAATGCGAGCATACCAACAACCATGCCGACAGCAATAATTATAATAATACTGGCTGACAAGAATATTCTTCCCGTTTTCTTCTTACTGAAAATGCTAATCACTATTATTAGTAGACCATACGCGCCAATAGCTGAACCCACAATTACTGCGCCTAATCCATTAAAAGCGCAAGATGCTTTCCCGCAGCCAATCCGTATCACTCTATCCAGTAAGAAATATATAGGTAAAGATATAATTAAAAGTATTGCGCCCACTGCCATCGGCAGTGTTCTCATTTTTATTGAACTTTTTATTCTTCCGACATCGTCTTTATCGCTCATATGCTTATTATAACATAAGGAGATTGGTTAGAGGGTGCGTTTTTTTGGTCTCGCGGGCGTAGAATTATTTGGCTTTCTTTTTGAGCCGCTTGGCGAGGGCGGTGAGTGATTCGAAATAGGCTTTTTCAACTGGGGATGGGTTGGCTAATTCAAATTTACGATATTCGCTAGTGGCTTTTTTCATAGCCTCGTCGTGACTGATTTTGCCGGGGTTGTCTAAAAGTTTGCGACCACCGGTAGAGAGGATGGCGTCGAGTTGTTTCACATAATCTCTCATGTACATCGGCTTGTGTTCGATGGCACTAATTTCGGCGAGGTCAAAATAACCAGAGACGAGGTTGTTGAGGATTTTCAGTTCATCTGCTTTGAGGTAGTTCTTGGCAATTTTGGCGTCGTCTAGGCTGGGAAATTCACCGCGAAAGGCCGTGAGACCCATAAACGGCTTGCTCGCATCGGCGCGTTCGTAAATGACTTCGGCGGCAGTGTGGCCGTGAGCGGCAAAATGGAGTTTGTTCTGGACGATTTTGAAGAATTTGATGGACTCTTCGGATTTGGGGTCATAATCGATGGCGGTAGCATAGAGGTCAAGAACTTGGCGATAGAGGACTTTCTCGGATGAGCGGATGTCGCGGATGCGAGCGAGGAGCTCTTGCCAGTAACCGCCACCAGCGTTGCCTTTGAGGCGGTCATCGTCTAGGGCGTAGCCTTTGGTGATGTATTCTTTGAGGCGGGCGGTAGCCCAGATACGAAAAGCGGTGGCAATGGAGGATTTAATGCGGTAGCCGAGAGAGATAATCATATCGAGGTTGTAATACTTTGTATCGTATACTTTGCCGTCAGTAGCAGTTGTTCGGAAATTCCGAACAACTGCTAATTTGCTAAGCTCGCCCTCTTCAAAAATATGCTTAATATGCTCGCTGATATTAGCTTTGCTAGTCTGATATAGCTCCACTAGTTGCGCCTGCGTGAGCCATACCGTCTCGTCTTGCATTTTCACTTTGATTTGTGCTAGACCATCATCTGATTGATAGATAATGATCTCACCCTTATCGTATTGGTTTTTGTAATTGTTCGCCATAAAAATAGCCTTTCCTTTTTAGATTGATAAATTGTGGCTATACTAATTGTTTTGATTATAACACAGGTAAGAGTTTATCTGTTTTTATTTTTACGCCAAAAAATAAGAGATGTAATTGTTATAAGAAAAAGAATAGTAGCTATCGAAAACGGGATTTGTGCGGCGGTAATACCGCTAGCGATACTAGCAATCATCGCCCACCCCATAATTAAAGTACCAACTACGGAAGATATACCGCTAATTATTCTAAATGTTGTAGGTAATAGGCGAGTAGCCATAACTATGCCAATTATTATCGTTATTATTCCGGTCAAAAGAAGCGGCACGCTAAAAACAAGAATGAGGAATTTGCACCATGCATCGGTGCATGCATACGGTCCCGAACAGGAGCAACTTAGATTAATACAAAAGGCAATTGCATATGTTATTAACGTTATGAGCGCGCCCTTAGGAATTGGGCTGGTTTTTATTTCTGTTCTCCTCATCTTTCGTTTTACATCTTTGATTTCGGCTGAGGTGGCAGTGAAATAGGCAGTATCGCCGGTTTGCCCAGATGGGATTTTGGAGTTTTTACTTTTCAGAAGATCTTCAATGTTTATGTTTTTATCGGGAGTGTCGTCCATGCCTATTTGCAGATTAGAAACGCCTCTTACGCTTTCCTGATTGTCCGTGTTTGATAGACCCATAGGATCATTATAGCATAAACGATGTGGCTATAACGTGCGTTTTTTGGTCTCGCGGGTGAAGAACTTGAGGCGGTCGCCGATTTTTAGTTCGATCTTGGACTTGGTCTTTAAGGCGAGGCCACCAGTTTCGCCAGCGACGAGTTCTTTGACGTCCATCTTCTCTTTCTGAACAGAGGTAACTTCGGCCTCGCCGAGGTATTCCTTGTCACGAACGATGCGAGCAAGATATTCTGGCTTTACGTCGCCTTTTAACACTTCGCCACCAGCAATGATACTGGTCTTTTCGGTACGGAAGACACCGAGGACTTTCATTTCACCTTTATCTTCTTCGGTAATCTCGGCATCTAGGAGATTTTCCATCTCGTGTTTGGCGTCGTCTAAGAGTTCGTAGATGACTTTATAAGTGCGAATCGGAACGTTGTCACGCGCTGCCATCTTGGAAATATTGATTGGAACGTTGACATTAAAGCCGTAAATAACAGTGTGGCCACCAGCGGCCATGTAGACATCATTTTCGTTGATGTCGCCGACACCAGTGCTAACGATATTAAGTGTGATTTCGCCGTGAGTATCAATCATTTTGAGGCTGTCAACTACAGAGGTGACCGAACCAAGCACATCGCCTTTGACTATACAATTGAAAATCTTGGAATTGTCGGCAACATTCATCATACGAAGAAGGTCGGAGCTGGTGACGTTGGCAGAAGCAGATTCATTTGCGATAACTTGAGCGTTAAGTAAAGCCATTTTGCGAGCGGTCTTTTCATCTGATACTTCTACGAAGCGATCACCGAAGTTCGGGAGTTCTTTGAATCCTGTAACCGTGACTGGGGTGGATGGGGTAGCTTTGCCCTTAGGCTTGCCTTGCCAATCCAGCATAGTGCGGACTTTGCCATAAGTACTTCCGGCCACGATAAAGTCGCCTGTCTTTAATTCCCCGCCCGTGACAAGCAGATTGACGACAGAGCCACGACCCGTTTCCATGTGGGACTCGATGACGAGACCTTCGGCTGGGACGTCGGTGTCGGCTTTTAGCTCCTCGATATCGGCGGTGAGCAGTACCATGTCAATGAGTTGGTCGAGGTTCTGGTTCTGCTTGGCGGAAATTGGCACCATAGTGATGTCGCCGCCCCATTCTTCTGGCTGAAGACCATGGTTAGAAAGATCGGCCTTGGTGCGGTCAATGTCGGCGCCTTCACGATCAATCTTATTGATGGCGACGATAATCTTGGCGTTAGCGGACTTGGCGAAATTGATTGCCTCGATCGTTTGTGGTTTCACGCCATCATCAGCGGCCACTACGATAATGACGATATCGGTAAGCATGGCACCATGTTGGCGGATGGCAGCAAAGGCCTCATGACCTGGAGTATCAAGGAAAGTGATTAGACGATCATCATGCTTTAGCTGATAGGCGGAAATATGCTGAGTGATGCCACCAGCTTCACCTTCGACGGTTTTCTTATGAAGGAGTGTGTCCAGAAGGGTGGTCTTGCTATGGTCAACGTGACCCATCACTGCTACGACTGGCGGGCGCTCGGTGGCATGATCGGATAACTCGCGGTGAAGATGGCTAGTCTTGGTAGCGGTGTTTTTCTTCTCTAATTTAACATTTTTAAGGCCTAATTCATCGATGATAATGCTGGCAGTCTCGTAGTCCAAGCGCTGATTAATGGTAGCTACGATGCCGTTTTTGAAGAGAGTACCAATGAGTTCAGTAACAGAAAGGCCGAGGGCCTGGCTTAGCTCATCTACAGTAATAGAACCGGCGATTTGGATTGTCTTTTCTTCCATATATTGCTTAATTTTACCACAAGGCGAGCGGTATGACAAGGGCTACTGCTTGATTTTTATGTGATTTTGTGTTATAATTGATGTATGTACCTTAAAATTTGCGAGGAGGAAGTTTTTAATGAAAATTGCCAATCTGATGAAGGAAGGTAGTCTGGACACGATGTACGGTGATACGCTGGTGATGATAGGAGATCTGATGACTGTGGCGATTCAAAATTTGTCCGGAAATCGCGAGTGTGATGGGCTTTTCACCCTGTGGGCGAAAAATAAGAAGTCTCGCGAGCCGGTGAAACAGCTCGAGTTCGAGACGGCGAAGTTCTGGCGGAAGAGGAACTATGAAGATGGATTGTACGACTGGGGCGGATGGAGTATCCGGGAACGTCTTGAAGATGCTATTCGGGCGGCGGACAAGGCGACTTGTGAGTTCTTCCCTTTGAAGTCCGCAATGCGCATACTGATGCCGCTTGACCAGCATGAAAAGCAATACCCTTTGACTACTGGGTATTATGTGTATGGACATTCGGATGACGTCAACTACTGTGACCCGCTGGTGATGGTGCTTCGGACGAGCCATGGCACTTTCTACGCAGGGTTTATGGCAAATGTATTCGACATCGACAGTGTTCAGAAGGCGTACAATTTCGCAATTTATCTGTTCACGACGCTGGTGAATGTCCTGTGCGCCCTGACGGACGAAAATGATGAAATGATGAACTACGGAGCAGCGGAACTGTTGGATGTGCCGGAGAGGCGCCCGGAGTTGTTTCACCCCGACCCCAAGTCGGGACTTGTATGCTTCGACGAGACACACTACCTGTTTAGGACGCTGAACCCAGTCGACAGAGTGCCCACTCAGGATTTTCTGGATGCGGTAAATAAACGCCGTCTGAGAATTCTCGAGCGCTACGGCATGAAACTGAAACTTTTCGCAAAATAACTTTAAAGACTCCAACTAGGGGTCTTTTTTTACAAAAAAATGGCTCCCCCTAGCGGACACAGTTTGGAACTCTGCGGTCTCATCATGGCTTGCACAATCATGCTTCTTGTTTCCTTTGGCCTTTTAAAGTAATTTTCTTGCCTATTATTTTCATTTGCGCTAGAATGAAACTATGGTAATAGGTTTTTCAAGCACAATGGGTACACGACGTAGAATGAATATGGCGTCGCACGATCGCAAAAATAAAATAAAGTCAAAATCAGAATCAAAAAAAAGTGGTTGGGATGAACTAGCTGAAATGAGTGGCGATTCAACTCCCCCAGCCGAAGCTTGGTCAAAAATGGCCGAAGAAATGAAAGACAAAGAACCACTTACGTGGGAAAACATGAACGAGCATCAGAAAAAGGACAAACTCAGCGAAGACATTCACGAGTTCATGGACAAGTATGATTTTAAAAAATGGAATAAAGAAGGTTTCTTTAAAAATGCACTGCTGGGAGAAGATGAGCCATATTACGAAAGGCGTGAACGCAAAATAGGAGAAACAGAAATCAGTTTGGAGGATGGCAATGGCTACAAGCTCATTGCAAGACTCGAAAAAATTGCTTCAGAAAACCCGGAGCTCGAAGAACGCGCAGAAATTATACGTACTCGCATCGAAGAAATTGACGCCCATCATGGCATGACACCTAAAGAATACAAAGAAGCACAAGAAACTTACAAATAATAAAAAATACTTCTCCATGTCGAGAGGTTTTTTTATATCGCTTTTAAAATTAATTAGCATTTTTTTAAAAGATATAGTATTATAAGCATATGCCACTCAACGCTTATATCATTTACGAATATGACCAACACGAAATGAAGTTATAAAAAAAGATAGTGATTTTATAATAACTATTAAAGCGCTATATAAAAAATGAGCAGCAAGATTTGTCTGAGCGCACCCAAATCAGTCAGACAAAGTTCATGATCAACTATCTCGAAAATAAATATGAAGAATCTGCACAAATTACCATTATACCAAATACAGGTGATTCCATTATTTTAAGCTATATTTTGTTAGGTGTTTCCGTAACTGATTTAATTATTTGTTTTGCACTCGAAAAAAGAAAACCTAACAAAATTATTACCGTCATTCTTCTTGCCGCCATCGTCACGCCTGTCGCAAAAGCTGCATTTAACACTTATAGCTTTGTATTTAATAGCGATTACAAAATCTACGACAAACAAGTTACAAAATATATTGTAGGCGGCGAAGAAAAAGAAATCATCACACTATATGGCGAATTTTGAATAAAAATTAAGGCCTATAGGGTCTTATTTTTTATTCATGGCTCCCCCGGCCAGACTCGAACTGGCAACCTCGAAGTTAACAGCTTCTTGCTCCACCATTGAGCTACAGGGGAAGATAAGGTTATTATACACCACCGTAATTAAAAAATCAACAGGAATGGCTCAAGAATTGTGAGTG
>JAZUND010000029.1:0-30264 GCA_045603965.1 Candidatus Nanosyncoccus sp.
CAATCTACCTGCCAACACCACGAAGCGAGTTTATATTGATGCTGATTCAAAAACCATGACGGAAGCCATCGCAGGAATTAAAGCCAAAGTGATACCAATCAAAAAATCACTGATGAAAAAATATGTAGTTTACCCAGATTCGACCGATTTCACTTACGGTGATACGACATTCCATTTCAATCATCCTGAGCCTAAAGATATCGCCTATAATTTATTTGTCTTGAAAGATTTGATGAAATATCTCAAGCTCCCGTTTAATCCTGATTTTTCGGACGTTCCGACAGCACCGGGACGAAGCTCGTATTTCAAGGGGAAGAAGGGGATCGATATCGTAGACAGTAGCTATAATGCGCACATGATTTCGGTAGCGTCAATCCTGGACATGGTAAAGCGGATGCATGCGGAGCGAAAATGGCTAGTGATTGGCGATATTGTAGATCAGGGATCAATGGAGGGCGAAGAGCATAAAAGATTAGCGAAATTAATTGCCGAAGTGAGGCCAGAGCGAGTGATTTTAGTAGGGCGGAGGACGAAAGAATACACGGCGCCAGAGCTAAAACGACTAGGGGTTTCAGCGGTAGCAACGACGGATCCACGAAAAGCATTGGTATATATTGAGAAACATATTACCGGGAAGGAAACGTTGATTTTTAAGGGGAGTCAATACCTGGAGTGGATTATTGAAAAATTGCTCGCAGACCCGAAAGATGCCGCTAAATTATGCCGACGCGAGAAAGCCGCAGTGGCAAGACGGAAAAGTTGGGGGCTGGACTCATGAATGAGAAATTTGATTTATACATTATTCACGGCTGGACTTACACGGTAGAGCCGTGGGAGAAGACTTTGAAGCTGCTTAGTGAAGCAGGACTAAGAGTAAAAATGCTGCATGTGCCGGGACTCGCAGAACCGAGCGAAAAGGTCTACACGATTGATGATTATGTTAATTGGGCGGACGACCAAATACCGGATGGAGCAGTGGCGCTTGGGCATTCTAATGGCGGTAGGATACTACTGAACTTGTGCGCAAAAAAACCAGAGAAATTATCGAAGCTAATTCTACTGGACGCGGCCGGAATATACGAAATGACAGCAAAAAAACGAATCGTGAAAGCAATTGCGAAAATCGGTAAGCCTTTTAAAAAGATTGGAATTATAAATAAAGTTTTTCATCGTGCAACTGGGACTACCGACTACGCAAAGGCCCCAGAAAATATGAAACGAACACTGGAAAATATGCTAGGTTCGGACAAGATTTTAGATTTCTCACTGGTGACAACTCCAACTGTGATGTTGTGGGGCGAAAAAGACACCATTACACCACCACGACAAGCAAGGCAAATGAAACTTAAGCTCCCGAATACCACTTTAAAGTTTTATAAAAATTGGACTCATGCGCCATACATTGTGGACCCGAATGGGCTAGCAAAAGCGATAATCAGTGCACTAGGGGAGGACAAGGGGTGAGAAAACATTACTTTTTAGGGTTAGCGGCAGGAAGAAAAGGGGCGTTCAAACAGTTATTTACACATGGGTCATGGCGGGATTTAATGGCTCTAGAAATGTATCTACAAGAAAAATACGAGGGCGAAGCGATGCTCTGCAAAAATGGTCGCTCGGCATTAGCACTGGCGCTGAAAGCGTATTTCGATAAAGGTGATGCGGTAATTATAAATGGTTTCACTTGCTATGCGGTATATGAAGCGGTCAAGGCGGCTGGGCTAGTACCGGTATGGGCGGATATCAGTAAAGAGGATTTGAACTTCGATATCGACACCCTCGAAGGTATTCTCCGGACGGGTCCTGCCGTTGGCCTTCGGCCATTCGCGTCCCAAGGGGCGAGCGCAGCTTCCCCTACGTCGTCTAAGGACTCCGTGGGGGTCCCCCCAGCTCCGTCACCCGTCCGTGAAAAGCCCGTCGGTATCATAGTTCAGAACACTCTAGGCAATCCGGTAGATATGGAGACGATTGAAAAAATTGCCGATAAGCATGATTTGACTATCATTGAAGATTTAGCCCACTCGGCTGGGGTAAAATATCCCGATGGACGCGAAGCCGGAACGGTAGGAAGTGCGGCAGTTTTGTCATTTGGTAAGGATAAGTCGATAGACACGATTACGGGTGGCGCGGTGATTTTCCGCGATCCGAAACTACACGGTATTAAAGCGCCTAAGCAAGCTCCGAGAATTTCCGATACCCTAAGGGCAAGATGGTACCCGATGTTTGGTGCAATTTGTCGCGGGTTGTCCTATGTAAAACTAGGTGGGATATTGATGCGCGGCTTAGTGGCTATACATTTTGTAGAAAAATCTGCCGACAATAAATTAGATCTTGCGCGACGTCCTGCGAAGTTTGAAGCAAAATTGGCACTCGAACAGTTAAAACATCTGAAACCAAGCGGTGAGCCACCACTTAGAGAATTTTATCTGGTCAGGAATCGTGCAGAAGTATTAGAAAAATTACGCAAGGCAGGATATTACTTTGACGGGTTATGGTACGAAAAGCCAGTATCGCCAGAACGATATTACAAGAAAGTGCATTTTCCGGAGTTGGATTGCCCTACGGCAGTTGAGGTAAGTGAGCGCATTATCAACGTGCCAAATTATTATAATAAAAAGGATTTAGCACCAGCTATGAAAATTATTGAAGAATATCTGGAGGCGGATGATGAGTAGCGATTGGAACACGAAGGTAGAGAGTTATCCAGAGGCGAATTTCTTACAGCTTAGCGAGTATGGCAAAATGAACGAATTGCTTGGCGATAAGGTGATAAAAGAGGATTTTGGTGGCAAAGGCGTGGCGCTAATGATTGTCAGAAATGCCAAGAGGGGGCGTTATCTTGAGATACCCTGCGGGCCACTGACTGATTGGAACAATCTCACTGTTGTAAGCGAGGTTTTTGATACGATTGCCAAAATTGGAAAACGCGAGAAATGTATATTTGTACGGATGCGTCCACAGCTTGTGGGGTCGGCAGACAATCTAGCAATGCTTGAGAATTTAGGCCTCAAAAAATCGCCAATGCATTTAGCGGCAGAGCATACCGTAATGCTTGATTTGCGCAAATCCGAAGCTGAACTAATGGCCGATATGCGACGGCAGACGCGTTATGAAGTACGGCGAGCGGATAAACTCGGAATCGTCGTGGAGTGGTCGCGAGATGAAGAGATTTTTGAGGAATTTCACCAGGTGCAACTAGAGACAGCGCGCCGACAAGGTTTTGTGCCACCCAATTTGAAAACTTTAATGGCCGAAAGAGAGGCGTTTAGGGAAAATATCTGGATGTATGTAGCGAAGACTAGTCACATAGAAGCTGCGAACGAAGCGCGTAGTAAAGTTCTGGAAATTAAGGCTGGTGAGCCAATTGCGTATGGACTAATAATTGGTGGCGGTAAAGAGGCGGATTATTACGAGGCGGCTTCGACGGAATTAAACCGAAAATTGCCCGGAGCGTATGCTTTGCTCTGGCAGGCAATGCGAGATTTGAAAAAAGCTGGGTACGAAAGATTTAACCTATGGGGAATCGCACCAGCAGGACAACCAAATCATCGTTATGCTGGCGTGACGACTTTTAAGACGGGATTCGGTGGCGAAGTGGTGGAATATGTACCGGCGCACGATTTAGTATTGTCTAGAGTCGGCTATCTTAAAGACCTAGTAGTGGAAACGGCGAGGAAGAAACGGAGGCATTTGTGAAGATAATCGACGCGACAGAAAAAACGACTTGGGATGAGTTCGTAAAATCACAAGTAGAAGCGAACTTTTTGCAATCGTGGGATTTTTATGAATTTCACATTGAGCGTGGCAAAAAGGTGGTACGGCGAGCACTGATTGAAAACGACAAAATTGTTGGCGTATATGCTGGGGTAATAGAGACGGCGAAACGCGGGCGATATCTCGCAATTGCTGGCGGGCCACTGATTGACTGGAACAATCGCAAAATTGTCGACATGGTTTTTCACGATATCGAGGAGCAGGGGAAGGCAAATGCGTGTGTATTCGTGCGCGTGAGACCGCAGTTAGTGTTATCAGATGGTTCTTTAAAACTCATGCGTGAATTAGGGTTAAAACGAGCTCCGATGTATTTGTCAGTGGAATATGCTGGAGTGCTAGATTTGCGCCAGTCGCAGGAGGAGATTTTGGCTAGGGCATCACAGGGATTTCGACGGAAGTTACGAAAGGCTGAGAAAAATGACATAGAAGTATCTGCCAATACAAGTGATGCGGCGATTGAGGAGTTTTGCCGACTAGAAAAACTGCACGCTGAAAGGCAACACTATGTAGCATTCTCGGAGCCATTCTTAAAAAAGCAATTTGAAGCGTTTCGTAAAGGTGGAGAAGTACTAATCTATACGGCGAAGAAAGACGGGGAAGTGCTGGCGCAGAATTTTATGATTTTCTATGGGCCAGAAGCGAGCTATCACTACGGAGTGTCTTCGGAGCTCGGGACCAAATATTCGGCGGCGCCACTGCTACATATGATGGCGATGGATGAGGCGCGAAAACGTGGATGCGTGCGTTATAATCTGTGGGGGATCGTAGAACCAGATGAGAAAGAACATCGGTTTTATGGAGTTTCAGAGTTCAAACGGTCATTTGGTTGCGAAGAATTAAGGTATACACCAGCGCACGATATGATACTTAAACCGCTTAAATACAAACTAGACTGGGCGATTGAAACGGCACGAAAAAAGAAAAGGAAAGTGTAAGCCCATAGACGCCACGAATAATTTGTTTTTGTGTTATAATAAGTATAAGCAATTTATAAACAAGGATTTTTATGGCACATATAAATAGGCGATTCATTGATAAACACTGGCTAGTTTTCGCAGTGCGTGGCGCGGCGGCGGTGGTTTTTGGTTTTTTGATGTTATTTGGTGGTTTTGGGAGCATGGAATCGGTGATTGCCGTAGTGTGCGTATTCTTGCTCGCTATGGGCATTGTAGATGCCATTAGCGCATTGTATAATTCCACTAAGAAACATGGCTGGCTAAACTCCATTATAGACGCTATGATTGATGTAGCGGCGGCGATGACACTACTATTTTTGGCACGGAATGATTTAGTGGGAAGCCTGATTATTATTGCGGTTTATACATTTATTTCTGGCTTGATTGATATTTTCCACGGTTTCTTGTCTACAGTGGATCCAACCGACCGTTTCATTCGGGTGCTAGCCGGTATCATGGGGTGTATTATGGGTCTCGTTATCATCAATGCAGGAAATTTTGAATTGATGACATTTATTAGATTCTTTGGCGCATATCTATTGATTGTAGGCGTGACTAGTATGATTTATGGTGTCCATAATCGTGCTCAGAAAATGGAAGACAGGCTGGCACGAAGCGAAGCGGCAAAGAAGAAGCCTATCACAAGAAAAGTATCCGCTAAGACCACAACTAATAATCGCAAAAATCGTACTCGTAAGAAATAATATCATACTCGGCTTTTTAACAGAGAGAAGAAAAATCGTACTTTTATGTCAAATGATTATACTTGTGATATAATGAGTTTTTAAGGAGACTTATGAAAACTGTTAAAAAGGCAATTATTACCGATGCAGGGTTTGCTAGCAGATACCTGCCGATTACTAAGACTATTCCGAAGGCAATGATTCCGATTGGCGCGAAGCCAGTAATGCAACTCTGCGTAGAAGAATGCATGGATGCTGGTATTGAAGAAATCGTCATCGTTGCTACGCCGAACACGAAATCACGTGAAATCTATGATGACTATTTTCATGGTAAAGCAGAGAATGTGAAAGCTCTACTTGAAAAACAGGGCAAAGCAGAGAGATTTGAGGCGGTGGCTGAAGTGTTGGATTTTCCGAAAATTACGGTGATCGAACAAGATTCTAATTTGCCATACGGCAATGGTTCGCCAATTGTCTCGGCCAAGCAGTATGTAGAAGATGAAGATGCTTTTGTAGTATTATATTCAGACGATTTAATTTTAGGCAAGGGTGATGTAAAAACTTTAATTGAACACTACAACGAGCATCCAGAAGCGAAGGCGGTGATCGCTGCGCAAGAAATGCCGGAAGAAGTTTGGCATAAATACGGAATGATTGCGCTTAAAAGTAACGGTACGTTAAGTCACATTGTGGAGAAACCAAAGACTCCAAACTTAAGCCCGAGTAGCCTCACGAGCTACGGTCGCTATTTGTTGACACCAGAAGTATTTGAATATCTAGTGCCATCCAACACTGGCCTGGATGGAGAACTATGGACTGTAGATGCGATTACTAAGTTAGCTGAACATGGCGATGTGGTAGTGGCGCGAAGTGAAGGCCGCTGGATTACCACTGGTGACCCGAAGAATTATTTCATGGCACATTTAGAGTATGTGCTATCTAATACAGATTATGGCGATGAGGTGCGAGATTTTGTGCTAAAATATAATCAAGGAGGTAAATAATGAACATAGCTGAATGGATACTGGTCGCAATACTTGGGGTAACGTTATTCGTTTTTCTAGTGGTAGGTATCGTACTAATGGTAAAGATGTTTGACGTGGTGGATGAGTCTAAGAGGGTATTGCGCAAGAGCCAAGACATTGCTGACAATGCGAACGAAGTAGTATCCAACGTACGCGGGCTAACATCGGTTGGTGGCACGGTAGAAATGTTCGTGGATAAATATATCAACCCTAAACTAAAAGAATCCATAAGAGAAAGGAAAGAAAATGACAGAACAAAATGAAAAGAAAAGTAGCGGTGCGGGAAAGTTTTTCTTAGGTGCAGCACTTGGAGCAATTGCAGGAGCGGTAGCAGGGAAGTTTATTTCGGATGCGAAGAAAGGTGAATGCGATTGCGATGAGGATTGCGACTGCGGATGTCAAGATGATGATGAGGCGACCATAGAATTATCCGTTAAGGCTGGCAAGAAAGAAGACGCAAAAGAAAAGAAAACTGAAGAAAAGAAGATTGCAAAGACAGAGGAAAAGGAAAAAGAGACCGAAAAGAAAGAAGCAAAAGCAGAAAAAACTTCCGAATAACATCATTAAATACGGCGACATGGGGACGCCGTATTTTTGTGTGAATCGTGATATAATCTTGATATGGAACCGAAGTTGAAGCCTAGTGATTTCGTGCATCTGCATAACCATACGCATTATTCATTGCTGGATGGACTAACCAAAATACCTGAATTAGTGGAGTTTGTGAAGAGTGAGGGAATGGAAGCAGTAGCGGTGACAGACCACGGCACGATGTCTGGCTTGGTGGAACTTTATAAAGAATGTAATGCGGCTGGAATCAAGCCACTACTCGGACTAGAAGCCTATGTAGCAGCACGCAAGAAAACCGATAAGGACCCTGCTCATGATAAACAACGTTTTCATGTAACTTTGATCGCAATGAATAATAAAGGCTATGAAAATCTTTGTCGCATCATGAGTAATGCAGAAGAACACGGTAAGTATTATAAGCCGCGTACGGACCACGAAGATTTGGAAAAGTATAATGAGGGGATTATTTGTTTATCTGGCTGTATGGGTTCGGAGATTAGCGAAGCAATTCGTGCGGGCGACGACGAGCGGGCGTATGAATTAATCGACTGGTATCGCAATGTATTCAAAGACAGATTTTATCTGGAGATGCAAGACCATGGACATCCGTTATCTACTACGCACTCAGAAGAACAGAAGAAGGTTAACGATTGGCACATGGCGCACGCCAAAGAGCTTGGCTTGCCGCTCGTGGTGACTTGTGATGCGCATTACTTGAAAAAAGAAGATCAGGATACACACGAAGTGTTGCTCTGCATCGGCACAGCTGCGAATTTATCGGACAAAAACCGAATGACACTGAAAGACTATGATTTACACGTCATACCGGCAGAAGAAATAATCAGTCACTGGCAAGATACCTGCCCGGAAGCAGTTTTAAACACCAAACGAATCGCCGACCGATGCAACGTAGATTTGCAACTTGGCAGGATATTGATTCCGAAGTTTCCGATTCCAACTGATGAAGATGAGAAAACATATCTAGATCGTTTAGTCTTTCAGGGTTTGGTTTATCGTTATGGTGGCAAAACTTTGGAGGAAGCCAGCAAAATACCAGTGCCAGAATGCCGGAAGATTCTGGAAGAGGCTGACAAAGAACGCGATGAGGCACATAAGGTATTGCCTCGCATCGACTATGAGCTGTCCGTGGTAGACAAAATGGGCTATAATGGATATTTCTTAATTGTGCAGGACTTTATCAACTGGGGAAAATCGCAACGTATTGTGTATGGGCCAGGACGTGGTTCGGCGGCAGGGTCAATTTTAGCGTACGCATTGCGCATTACTGAGTTGGATCCGTTAAGATATGATTTACTTTTTGAAAGATTTCTGAACCCAGACCGCATCTCAATGCCAGATATCGATACGGATATTCAAGATACTAGGCGCGACGAAGTGATTGAGTATTGTTCGCGAAAGTATGGTTTTGAGAGAGTATCTAACATCGCAACTTTTGGTAAGATGATGGCGAAAAACGCCGTGCGCGATGTGGCGCGAGTGCTCGAAGTGCCGTATGCTGAAGCCGACAAGCTAGCTAAAATGGTACCAGACCCAGTAATGGGGCATCATGTGAAATTGAAGGATGCAGTGCGTGATGTACCAGATTTAAAACACGAGTACGAAACCAACCCGACGGCCAAGGAAGTGATTGATTTTGCATCGCGGCTTGAGGGAACCATTCGCAACCATGGTGTCCATGCTTGCGGTGTAATTATTGCACCAGATGATTTGGTGAAATTTTTGCCACTAGAAGTATCGGCAAAAGGACCGATTGCCGCACAATTCCCGATGGGTCAGGTGGAAGAAATTGGGCTACTTAAAATGGACTTTCTGGGGTTGTCTAACTTATCCGTGATTAATAATGCGCTAAGGATGATTCGTAAGGTTTATCATAATGACCTTGATATGTATTCGGTGCCGCTAGACGACCCGGAGACCTATGCGCTTCTACAGCGTGCCGAAACGACGGGCGTGTTCCAACTGGAATCGGCGGGGATGAAGCGATATCTGCGCGATCTTAAGGCTTCTACCTTTGAAGATATTATCGCTATGGTGGCACTGTATCGTCCAGGGCCGATGCAATTTATTGATTCGTTCATTAAACGCAAGCACGGAGAGGAGCCGATTACATATCTACATCCTGGGCTAGAAAATTCTCTCAAAAATACTTATGGTATTATGATTTACCAGGAACAGTTCATGCAGATTTCTAAGGAATGGTGTGGTTTTACAGGTGGACAGGCGGATACTCTGCGCAAGGCGGTAGGCAAAAAGAAGATTGATATGATGAAAAAGGTGAAGCCGCAATTCATTGAAGGCGCAGTGAAAATTGGTGGGGCGACGGAAGAAATTGCAGAAACATTTTGGGCACAGCTTCTGGATTTCGCGAACTACTGCTTTAATAAGTCGCACGCTGCGTGCTACGCGCTAGTGGCATACTGGACGGCATATCTCAAAGCGCATTATCCTGACGCTTTTATGGCGGCGCTGATGACGGCAGACATGAGATGGACGGATCGGCTCGCAATTGAGACTGCAGAGTGTAAACGAATGGGAATCAAGGTGCTAGGGCCAGACATCAATCAGTCATATGGTGATTTTGGTATCGTAGGCGGGGAAAACACAATCAGGTTTGGTCTGTCCGGCATCAAGAGTATGGGGAAGGCCCTGGTGGAGGAATATGTTATTCCGGAACGCGACAAAAATGGTCCATTTAAATCTATCTGCGATTTCGCGAAGCGAGTAGATTCTACGAAGTTTAACAAGAAATCATGGGAAGCCGCGATTAAAACTGGCGCATTTGATAGTTTTGGCTATTCACGGTCTGATTTACTTTTCAATTTGGAAAAAATACAGGCCTACGGAGCGAAGTGCCAAAAAGACGTAGGTTCTGGCCAAACGGATTTGTTTGGAATGATGGGCGAGGCCGGTGCTGTACCGGAGGTAGAAATTACGCCTGCACCAACTCAATATCCAGAAAAAGAACAACTGCTGTGGGAGCGCGATTTGATGGGATTATATTTGTCTGCTCATCCGCTAGATAAGTACGATACGTATTTCGCCGAACAGACGCACCCGATGGAATTAATTACGCCAGAAAACAATGGCAAAGTGGTGACAATCGGCGGGATTATTACTGCAGTGAGAACCATTTTAACCAAGAAGGGTGATAAAATGGCGTTTATTAAGATGGAAAACAAATCTTCCGAAACGGAGTTTATTGTGTTCCCATCGGTGTTTGCCGAGCATGGAGCAAAGCTTGTTGTGGATAATGTGGTGCGTGTACAAGGAAAAATCAACGCGGCAGACAAGGACGGAAATTTGACTTCTGAAGCAAAAGTATTGGCGGAAGCAGTGGAGCTCGTGTCAGACGAGATATTGGAAGCCTACCAGCCAACCGGAACGAAATTGGCCGCACCAGCAAAGGCACCCGAAAAGTCATTTCGGAGAGGCAATTCTAGAACATCGGCGGAAAGAGTGTATCGTGGCTCCGGAAACAAAGCGCCTAGTTCAGCTCCGATAGATGCACCGAGAGTGCTGGCCGAGCCGCCAAAAGATCCGCGCAAAGAGCGATTATATGTATTAATAGAAAACCCTGATGACGTAGAATTGTTGACCGGCATAAGGCGCGCGTGTGATTTAAATCCTGGGTTCCAGGATGTCGTGCTCGTGCTTCGTGATGGCGAAACGAAACGTCCGCTCAAGATGCCGTTCAAGGTAGATGCTTGCGAGGATTTGCTTTCTAAATTACGAGAACTAGTGGGGAATGAGAGCGTGAAGGTTTGCTAAGGCAAGACGCAACTCGGAGTTGTGATATAATTAGTTCATGAAAAAGAAGAAGGTGTCTGACAGTGTAACGGTGAATCGGCGGGCGCATTTTGATTATCAGCTCGGCGAAGAACTCACGACCGGAATGGTGCTGGCTGGTCCAGAAGTAAGGTCAATACGCGACCACCACGTCCAACTTAAAGGCTCTTTCGTAACAATCAGGAATGGTGAGTTGTGGCTAAATAACTTAACGCTTGGCGCAGACACGGCGCGCAACATTAAGCTCTTGGCAACACGAAAGCAAATTACATCACTAGAAAAGGAAAAGGTAGCCGGCTCGACTATCGTGCCGGTAAAATTACTCGGTGGCTCACGCCATATTAAGCTCGTCATTGCAGTAGGAAAAGGCAAAAAGAAATACGACAAACGCGAAGCGATTAAGAAGCGCGATATAGACCGAGGTAGATACGCATGAAAATTTATTCGTGGAATGTCAATGGACTCAGAGCAGTCATCAAAAAGGGTGCTTTGCAGAAGTTCTTAGCCGAATACCGGCCAGATATACTTTGCTTGCAGGAAATTAAGGCGAAGCCGGAACAGGTAGATATATCTGGATATAACATAATTGTCAATTCAGCAGTTAAGCTTGGTTACTCGGGAACGGCTATACTTTTTTCTTCGCCGGACTTGTTTGCCAAAAATGTCATACGCTGGACCGCCGAGGGAACCGCCCTACGGGCGAACCCCTCGGGGTCGTCAGGAATATACATTTTTGGACAAACAAATCTGGAACCTTTATGCTCAGAAAATAGTATAGCCGTTCCCGAGGGTAGGGCTATAGTGTTGGATTTGGAAAAATTTTATCTCGTGAATGTCTATGTACCGAATTCAAAGCCAGATTTGTCACGGCTCAAACTACGCGAGAACGAGTGGGATCCAGGGCTATTAAAGCTACTAAAAGAACTAGAAAAGACCAAGCCAGTAGTAGTTTGTGGCGATTTCAATGCGGCGCATGAGGAAATAGACATTGCAAGGCCAAAAACAAACCACCATTCGGCTGGCTTTACGGACGAGGAACGACGGGGAATTACTAATTTGATTGATGCGGGGTTCGTAGATACTTTCCGCGCTTTGCATCCAGAAGAAGTGCGCTATACTTGGTGGAGCCATTGGGGACATGCGCGTGAGAACAATGTGGGATGGCGAATAGATTATTTCTTCGTTTCGGAATCATTGCGGAATAATTTAAAATCTGCAGAAATCTATGAGAATGTGCTTGGCTCCGACCACTGTCCGGTAAGTATTGAATTGGAGTTTTGATGGATTATTTACACAGAATTGAAAAAATCAATGCTGAAAGCATATTATGGAACGTTCCCGAACAAAAACAAGGTGCTGTGAACGTGGTGGGGGGCAATATGCAAAACTTTCGGACGCCGACTAGGGTAGCAGAATATCTTGGTGCTAATTCTCCGCTAAAAACAGTTAATTTGGTGTTGCCAGATATTTTACGCAATAAATTACCACCACTAGATAATTTTGTTTTTTTAGACTCGACAGAATCAGGCTCGTTTTCAAATAGCGAAGAAATTACTGACACACTGAATGCAACAGATTATAATTTATTGGTGGGGGATTTTTCAAAAAACAACATCACAGCGAAGGCCATTCAGGATGCTTGCAAAAATGCGACGAAACCGACGCTGGTGACGCGCGATACTGTTGATTTAATTGCCGTAGTTGGAGCGGAACGAATTTTGATGAATCATAATTTGGTAATATTTGGATCAATGGCGCAACTACAAAAATTGTTCCATGCAATTTTTTATCCAAAAATGCTAATGATGTCACAATCACTAATCCAGGTCGCAGAGATTATGCATAAGTTCACGCTTAGCTATCCGGTTGCAATAATCACGCTGCATGATGGTCAAATACTAATTGTGCAAAACGGCACAGTCAACGTAGTACCACTAGAAAAAACTCATTACTCGCCACTAACTTTGTGGAGTGGAGAGCTAGCGTCCAGAATTGTAGCATTAAATCTCTATAACCCAAATAATTTCCTGGAAGCAACAACAGCAGCACTGAAGAATTAACCAACTAGCGACACACTCAAGGTCGTTCGGCCGAGCCTATGGATCGACTAGCTATTTTTATTGCTTAGCTAATTTCTTTTCAATATCCACTGCATCGCGTGAAATATTGTGACGACGTTGACTTTGAAAAAACCAGAGAAAGATAGAAACCATTATTGCGATAACGGTAATAATGATTTTGGAAGCAATTGGCCAGTTAGAGGCGTAAAAAGTCCAAGTTGCAATCGTAGCAATTAGTGCGAGATAAATCATTCGGCGAGTAAGGATAATCCGCTTGGCGAGCAGGAAATTACGTTTTATGAGCGAACGTGGCCTGCAGTCATCTGGATGCCCCATGATTTTGCCGTAAACAATAAAATCTATGATAATCGCTGCAACTGCATAAGCGGTACCTATTATGAGACCAGCAATCCAATTAACGCGCACAATGAAGAAAAGTAGCATCGTTGCAATGAGCAAAGCATCCGTAATCATGTCGTATTTAGCGGCATATTTGCGATACTTTGGAGTTTTGTTTTTAGGAAACGGCCACTTAGTGGCACACGTGCCATCAAAAGCATCGGTTAGCTCGCCGATGATAAAAATCATAAACCCAACACCAAGGTCGCCGTTATTAAACGTAAGGATTAACAAAATAATCGTAAGGACAAAGCGAATAAGCGTGAGAATGTCAGCGAAATACTTTTGCATAGTTTTATTCTAGCATAAGATTATTAAAAAGTCGTTCGAGGTCATCAATTTTATGGGAAATCCGGATTTGATTACGATTATTAATCAACAAATGGCTCATTGTAGCTAGATTCTCTGGATGGCTGAGTAGGTCGGCGAGAGCGGCGGCAATTTGCGCCGAATCTGGGCCTTTTGACAGGAGGTAGCTGCCGTGTGGTAAAATTTCTCGCATATCTTTATCTACAAAAAGCGATGGAGTACCTGCGGCGGCGGCTTCAATCAGTGTCATTCCGAAGGTGTCGTAGCCATAAGAAATTAATACATCAAGATGTGCGTCTAGGATGCGTTGCCATATCTCTTTAAATGGTTTAGCGCCATGAAACGAAGTGTTAAGTTGATGCTTTCTAGCGTAAAGTTTAGCACGCTTGAGGTCGGGGCCATCACCGTAGAAATCAACTTGATAATTAGTGCAACCCAGTTGATGATGCAGATAATCAATTGCTTCCAAAAAAACCATCGGGCGTTTTTCTCCGGATATACGCGAGTGCCAGATAATTTTCAGCTTTTCACCTGATTGTAATGTTTTTATGCCGACTTTTGCGTCAATTAGACTATTGCTGATGCCGTGACGCAAAGCGACGATAGGCTTCGTAACGCCATAGTGAGATAGTTTCTTCTTGAAATGTTCGGACGGCGTAATGACGAGATTGGCAGAATTTGCATGATTCACCATTAAAGTCCACATTTTAGCACGAGCAAGGGTGGTGGCAAGATAATTATCGCGGTGGATTTTGATGGGATGTGGTAGATACCACGAATGAAACCAGTTAAGTAATACTGCTACAATGGTGCGAAGGCCAAAGGGGATGAGTTTTTCTTCGCCAACATCCTCGCGACCATGCATAACTTGAACGGCGGGAATGTTAAATTTGCGAGCGAGACGCAAACCAGCAATGGAGCATCCAGCTTCGTAGTGTATATAATATATGTCGTAATTTTGGATTTCGGGATGATTTTTGATGAGCCATTTTTCAACAATACCTGGCCGGCGCGCAATAGGAGTTAACCCGCGACCGATTATCTTACAGCTTGGGACAGAGAAGATGTGCTGCTTAGCTAGTTTCGCAAGTTCCTTTTCGGAATGTGGATACGCGCTCGTATAAACATCAACCGTATGACCACGTCGCTCAAGCTCGGCTTTCTCGTTATTGATGGCGGAAACAATCCCGCCAGTTAGATCTAGATAGCAATCAGAAAAAATTGCAATTTTCATAACTTGATTATAGCAAAAAACGATTTTCCGTGCTATAATGGTATTGCTACATATAAATATATTAATCAAAGCATTTTTTTATCGAAGATTATGTATCAAGCAGATAATGGCACCGTGAGGGACATTGGTTGCTTGATCAGCTTTGATTAGTGATTTATGTGTAGCACCCATCGCGGTGCCATTTTGTGAATGGGAGTACCGCTCTGGGTGGGAGTATTAATAACAGAGAGGTCACATGGAGCAAACACAAATCACTAATCCAAGAAAAAGCAGTAGTATCACTTTACTACTACGTCGCCTACTAGAATCTTTAGGCCTTTATTCTAAACTAAAGATTCCAACCTCTCTTGGGCGACGTAGTAGTGTAGTGATATTTGGCTTATTAATAACACTATCTTTTACTCTGCTTCTTTCCTGCAACGCTTTTTGTACTTCCTACTCAATCTCCTATAACGATGGCGTGGTAGGCAATATGCCAACTGATATTAATGACAGAACTAGTGGTTCCTCCGTGCTACTAGCATCAAATATTCCTACACTAACAGACTATAGATTTATCGGGTGGTGTCTCGGCACTAGTAGTAGCAGCAACATCACGACCACAAGTGGAGTAGATAGTTGCTCGGGTACTACCTATCTAGCTGGTGGAAATATGCCGATTAGTGATTCTGGGAATAATGCCAACTACCTATATGCTATGTGGGCAAATAATGTTGAAGTAGCATTCACTTTTGACTCTGGTGTTTCTAGCGTTACTGTAAATGGTACTACACTTTCTGCAAGTGGATCTACTGTGGTATTGGATCCGAATAGTTCTTATACGATAACTGTAAGCTATGCTAGTGGCTATATGGTAAATAGTGTCTCTGTCGCAACTGGCGATGCCACAATGAACCAGTACGCATTAACTACCGGTAATAGCAATTCTACAGTAAACATCACCAGCCAGCCTGTAGCTCCTGTGAATGTAACCTTCACCTTTTCTAATGTCACCAGCGTCGCAGTTAACGGCGAGACCATCTCGTCTAGTGGGGGCAGTGTATCACTAATGGGTGGCACCACTTACACCGTCACAGTGACACCAGCTAGCAATTATACCATTGCGGCTACTGGTGGCACAATCACTTCAGGCTCCTTCTATAGCATCAGTAATGTAAACACGTCTGCCAAGACCTTTGACCTCACCGTAGGCAACAACGACGGTGCCGTCACTATCAATACAGCTCAGTGTATTACGGCAGATACTCTCATCGCTTTGGCCAGTGGCGAGAAGAAGCGTGTAGCAGATTTGTCCGGTGACGAAGAACTTCTAGTCTGGGACTTTGATACGGCTTCTTACGCTGCAGCTCCTATCGTCTTCATAGAGCCTGAACCAGAAGCCGAGTATCGTATTATACATCTATTCTTTGAGGATAATACTGGTAGAGTAAAGACAGACATAGAAATATCTTACGAGCACGGCTTCTTTGACTATACTCTCGGTAAGTTTATCTATATCAACGAGGACAATCCAGAAAGATACTTAGGCCATGAATTCATCATGCAAGATGGTAATACCTATAAGACTGCAAAACTAACTGATATCAAACATGAAAGTAAAGTAACTTCGCTTTATGGCCTTACTACCTATAAGTATTTCAATTTCTTCAACAACGACCTGCTGTCTATTGAGGGCAACATTAACGGTATGTTCAACTACTTTGACGTAGATAAGAACACCATGGGTTACGACCAGGCTAAGAAGCAAGCTGATATAGAAAAATATGGCCTTCTCACTTACGAAGACTTCAATGGCATGATTGACGAATTTGGGTTTGAAGCCTACAACGGCCAATATCTAGCCGTATCCATTGGTAAAGGTCTCACCACATGGGAAGATATCAAAGCGCTAGCTGATTACTACGGGCATTTCACTGCTGGCCACGCCAATTCTCTAGAAAGGGGGTCTAAATGAGTAGCACCATAATAAAAGAAGCACGTAAGCACCGAATAGTTTGTCTCATCATGCAGCTTACCCTGCTTTTCGTGATAGGCCTCTATATAAACCGTCAGGAAGCTTCTGCTGCTAACCTCTCCTTAAGCGTCAGCGGCCCAGCGACTCTTGATCTTATGCCACATACTACCACTGGTGATTTCGCTAAATCTAATGATATCACTATCACGGCTAGTGCAGATGGTGGTGTAGGATACAAACTCATCATTCAGGCGGCCAATTCTACTAGCTTAACCGGTGGAGTGAATACCATTGAATCACTGGATGCTGGGACATCTATTACGGAGTCTGAATTTGCAAATGGCAATTATTCTGGCAAATGGGGATATAAGCCCAGCATGTTCAATTCGGTTGCTAACTCCACATTCCGTCCTTCGCCCTCTACTACTACCGGAGATGTTATTAACGAAACTATCTGTGCCAACGGCACTACTAATTGTCCAGACAATGAAGATACCTACACTATCTCCATAGGTGCTAAGGTAGATCTTTCACAGCCCATCGGCTCATATGAAAACGCCTTCAATATAATTATAGTTGGAAATGTTGAGTATTCAATCATCTATAGAAATACGCTGGTTACTAACATGCCAGAAGACACAGCCGGGGAAACTGATTCTGCAACGGTTGCTATCTCATCTACTGTCCCAGTTCATGACGGGTACATTTTCCTTGGCTGGTGTACAGTAATGCCTACAGTATCCGGCGCCTGCTCTGGGACTTCTTATGCTCCGGGTGACACTTACACCTTGAGTAGTGGTGGGGCTAATGCGCTAACACTCTATGCCAGATGGACGAGATCTTCAGGGTTGTATCTGCAAGACCAGACATTGGCTAGCCTTGCCACCAAGATGCCAAATGTAGGAGATACCACTACACTTTATGATAGGCGTGATGGCCAGGCCTATACAGTGGGTAAACTAGCAGATGGTAAGTATTGGATGCTAGAAGACCTCAATCTAGCTGGTGGTACAGCACTAGGCTCAGTAAATACCGATGTGACGGACGAATACATCAGTGGTTTCACTACTGGTGGCAACCTTACTAAATCTGGTAATTTCATAACCTTACCAGCTTCAGCTACTAAGAACAGTGATAATGCCCACCTCACCGATAGCACCCAATTCTCAGATAATGCCTACGCCTACGTCTTTAACTCTGGCAATAATACTAGTACTTGTGATAGCAGCACCCCATGCAATTCCTACTACTCCTGGATTGCTGCAACGCTGGGTGGTAAACAGGCTGATGGCAGCACGGATGAAACTAGAAGCGGTTATAATGCAGCAGCTAGTATCTGTCCTAAAGGTTGGAGGCTGCCTACTTCTACTACTAGTAATACAAATCCCCAATCAAACAACAACTGGAAAACCGGCGACTGGTACGCTCTTGCTACGGCCTATGGTGCTAATCTAGAAAGTAACTATAACGAGAACGCTGCTACCTTCTATAATAATGCTGGGCCTGGCACTACACCTAACTTTCTGCTCGCCGGCAGCTACGACAGCGGCTCGTTCAGCAATGGCGGTAGCCGCGGCAGCTATTGGTCAGCTACGTTGGGCATTCCCCGTACCATTAGCTTTAACCTCAACTTCACGTCAAGCTACGTAAGTTCAGCCAATTACAACACTCCCAAAGCCGGCTACCCCGTCCGTTGCGTGGCTCGTGATGACTATTTGCAAGGCCAGACATTAGCTAGCCTTGCCACTAAGATGCCAAATGTAGGAGATACAACTACCCTTTATGATAAGCGTGATGACCAGGCCTATACAGTGGGCAAACTAGCAGATGGTAAGTATTGGATGCTAGAAGACCTCAATCTAGCTGGTGGTACAGCACTAGGCTCAGTAAATACCGATGTGACGGACGAATATATTAGTGGTTTCACTACTGGTGGCAACCTTACTAAGTCTGGTAATTCCATCATCCTCCCAGCCTCAGCTACCAAGAACACTGACAATAATAACCTCTCCGATAGTACTCAATTCAAAGATGCTGCCAACGCCTACGTCTTTAACTCTGGCAATACTACTAACTGTGGTGCTAGTGGACAAAATACGCCATGCTATTCCTACTACTCCTGGATTGCTGCCACACTAGGTGGCAAACAAACTAATGGTAGCACGGCAGTAGCAAATTATAACAATGCAGCAGCTAGCATCTGCCCGAAAGGTTGGAGATTACCTACTTCTACTACTAGTAATGCAGGTGCCCAATCAAACAACAACTGGAAAACCGGTGACTGGTACGCTCTTGCTACGGCCTATGGTGCTAATCTAGAAAGTAACTATAACGAGAACGCTGCTACCTTCTATAATAATGCTGGACCTGGCACTACATCTAACTTTCTGCTCGCCGGCTACTATACCTCCGGCTCGTTCTACAATGGTGGCAGCGGCGGCTCCTATTGGTCGGCTACTACGTCCGCTAGCACGCTCGCTTATGAACTCAACTTCCGTTCGAGCTACGTCGATTCGGCCGGTGGCTGCTATCACAACTACGGAAATCTCGTCCGTTGCGTGCTTAGCGAGTAAAGTCAGTAGTCTAGCCTTGCTTACCGTGAAGGTTTCTTCTAGACTTCTTTCCCCAAATCCATTGAGCAAGACAGCGAGCTACCTTTAAGCAAAGCACCCCTCCACCAACTCATTCAAAGTCCAGTTTAAGCTTTGGCTGGATGAGGTGTATCATTTTCGGGGCCAAAATCTCAAAAAAGCAAAAAATGTATCAAATGTATCATTTTGGTAGTTTGCAAACTAAGTAAAACAATAAAAGCTCTCGAAGATCCACACTCGTCGCAAGCCTTTGAAAGCCTAAAAACAGAAGAAACCCCTGTAAAACAGGAGTTTCTTCCGGGCTTAAAACGTATCTTTTTTCAGCCTAATTTGGTGGGCGGGAAGGGAATCGAACCCTTACTCCATTGCTGGAACCAGATTTTGAGTCTAGCGCGTCTACCAGTTCCGCCACTCGCCCGCACGTTCATTATAGCACAAATCAGCAAAATATGCTATAATTAATTTTATGAATCCGGAAACGAGTGGTGGGCAGAGTTCTTCTGACCTTCAACGCCAAGCAGCTGCACAAATCGCCCGAAAAAAGGTTCTGGCGGCTTATGTTGAGGCTGCCCAGAAAAAATCTGGTGTGAAATCCGGAGAGGAGCAGGCATCACATCTCAAAGACACGCCGATAGAGTCACGGATTGATTCAGAATCCTGGAAACGTTATCATTCGGCTTGGCAAAACTACTACCAGAAATACTATAGTGAATACTATTCCAATGCAGCGCGTGAATACGTAGCAAAAGAGAAGATGAAAGCCATCCGCAAGCAGGCTGAAGAAGAGGAAATTATGGATTCAGCATTTTTGCGAGCGAAAAAGAATAGCGGTACCGATTCTCATTTTGTACTAGGAACAGCAAACGCGCATGAACAAACACAAAATGACCCACGAGATGATACCTTGCGACAAAAAATTCGCAAGAAGGCGACCGATAATGCTAGAAAATCGCGCAAATTTCGCAAACTAATACCGATTTTTGCTGGTCTCACTGTGATGCTAACAATTTTGTTTTTGCAGTATAATAGATTGATTTTTGCACCTATTATGGCATATGTATCACCTGGGAATGCACCGGCATCAGAGATTGAAGCGCTTGATCCAACTATAACGCAGACCGTTTCGGCAGACCCACGATTAATCATCCCGAAGCTAAACATTGATGTACCGATTAGGTTTGGTGTGGCACTAGATGACGTGATGAGTGCAATGAATAATGGCGTAGCACACTATCGAATTGCCGGCGCTAGTGCTTACCCTGGCGAAATAGGGAATTTTATCATTACTGGACATTCTGCGGGTGACGTATATAGTTCTAATCCGTACAAGTATATTTTCTCCGGCTTGGAAAGGTTGGATGATGGAGATTTGATTTATGTAAATTATAATTCGGTGCGCTATACGTATCGTGTAACCAAAAAAGAAGTTGTGGAACCAACGAACGTGGGTGCTTTAGTAGTAAGTACTGACAGACCGATCATAACTTTGGTGACATGCACGCCACTGGGAACTTCTCGTTATCGCTTACTAGTGACAGGCGAGCAAATATCGCCATCATACAACGAGGTAGCCGAGAATCAAGAGCCGAATTCCAATGATGGAGGGGCAGTAGTTGATGACAATAGTACAGAACTGCCAACCAACGAACCATCATTCTTTGAGCGTATTTGGGGATGGATGACTGGGCAATAGCTATTTCTTAATTAGCCATTCACGGATAAGGTTACCGTCGCTAAAGTAATATAGCCATTTATCATCGGTGATTGTGACAGGGAAACGTTCTGACACGTTAGATGCAAGGACACGATGGTTAAGTCCATCATAATCATAGACAGATAGGACACCATCCTTTACGGCATAGAGCATGTGACCATCTAGCCAATCAAAATGGACGGTATCCGCAGACCAAAGACTAAGCTTAGCGGATTCCATGTCATATGTGGCAAAGTTACTACCGCTCGACATAAAGAGGAACTCGGCGCCAGGACCAACTTTGACATATTCTGGTGTAAAGCCAATTGTCCCGCTAAATATTTCCGTGAAATCATCTTTTTTATAAACTGCTAAAGAATCGTCCTCTATAATGAAGATATATTTGTCGTCATAGAACCTACCAAATAGTACTTTGGTGGGCGACGTAATATCGGTAAGGTATTCTGGCTCAGAAGAAAAATTTTTAATAACGCCGACCCGTTCATGATTCGAAAAGATTATCTCTGAATCGTAAATGTCATAGCTTTCTATGCCTGATATAATGACCGAGGAAAGCTGTTTGGAATCTAAATCGATTTTACGTAGATTGGAACCGGACATCGCGAGTAAAATACTGGCAGAATGATTGAAAATTGCCACGTGATCAAAGTCCTGAACAAATTCTCGCGTCAAGTTAATACTTTTGGCAGGATTTCTAATGTCTAGCAAAACCCATTCCGAAGTACCATCAAGGTTTATGTTTAATAAAACATGCTCGTTTGACTCGTCCCAATTAGCAGAGATAATGGAGCAGTTCAAAACACTAACAGTGGCGGGTGATTCTGTGGCGAATAGGGCAGAGACATTTATCTTAGTTGGCTTGACCGTGTCGGCATCAAGATTAAAGAATAACCAGTCGGTCGTATTGTTGATTGCTAATAATTGTTTGCGGTTCGGTGAGATTGTAGCATAGGTGAACGAGGAGACGTCTGAGACTGTTTCTTTGGTGCGATTTTTCAAGAATAGCCGTGGATAGTTAAGCTTATAGAGTAAGCCTTCGCTAATGTTGATGGTTTTACTCCAAGAATCATAGTCTTCTTTAGCTAGAACAATCGTGTGCTCTTCGCTAGAAAGAATTTTACTGGTATTAGTTCGTTGATACCATGGAGAGTCGCCGTCTACTTCTACGCTGGCACCAGTCGGCACTGACGAAATTTGAAGCATCCCTTGACGTTCAACTTTGAAATCCGAGTTTAGCCAATATCCAGAAACAATAAGCGCTAAAATAATTACCATTAAGATAACGGCGACAACCATAACCACTTCTGATGCAATCACGCGGATGTTTTGCCTACGTGCACGTTGTTCTAAATCCATTTATTATATTATAACATATTTATTATGGATTTTAGCTCTTGCGTTTTCAGTCGACATTTTGTATTATGGTTATAAGAATAAGCGAGGTAATAATGTTAAATAATAACGCTGAGAGAAATGCGACTCGAATTCGCCGAAAGCCGGTTGATTCTATGGTGTACAGAAGGAAGAAAGTTGCTATGCAGCAACAACCGAAGGAAAGTTTGGTGATACATAGAAGAAAAGAGGTGGTGATTCGCAGGCCAGTCAAGTATGCGGGAAGAAACGTAGCGACAGCAACGCCAGTCAAGAGTGATAATACAAACGTACACCCGAGCGTTATACAGCAAAGGCAACCAGTTATGATACAGAAAATCAATGTTGCCGCTAAGAGTACCCCGAAACCGGCACAGCAGCAATCTCACCCAGTTAGTGATCGTGTGAGAAAAATCATGGTGGAGAGCACGCGCCCAGTTTCGCAGCCGACCAGACCGACTGCCCAAGAAATGAAGCAAACTGCGATTAGTCAGGCAATTGCAAAGACCGCCAAGAAGCAAGTAGTTAAAAAGCATAAGATGAATACGGTGCATTTTGGTTTTAAGCGAATTTTGCTAGCCACTGTCTGTGCGGCAATTGCCGTATTTGCGATTGTTTATTTTGTAAATCTAAATGCCCCGAATATCTCTTTAAAGGTGGCGGCAATGCAGTCTGGCATTGAAGCTTCATATCCAGCCTATGTGCCACGCGATTTCAACTTGTCTGATATTACCTCTGAAAATGGGAAAATTACTTTGAATTTCAAGAATGGATCTACTGGTGACGCTTTTACGCTGGTTGAGGAAAAATCGTCTTGGGATTCCAATGCTTTACTTAATAACTTTGTACGAGAAACCTATGGTGACAATTATACCATGATTCGCGAGCAGGGACTCACGCTCTACATTAGCGGAAGCAATGCGTCCTGGGTTAATGGCGGGGTAGTATACAAACTTAAAACTATTTCCGGGGCATTAACTAAAAAGCAGATAAAGTCTATTGCGGTATCGCTGTAATATTGACTTTTATGGTAAAATGTGCTATAATTAAATATTAGGGTTCTGGTTGCTTTTCTTGGTGGCGGTGGTATAATATTCTCTATGAAAAAAGCAATTACTCGTTTCGCACCAAGTCCAACTGGATATATCCATATTGGCAATGTACGGTCTGCCATCTATCCGTACCTCGTGGCGCGGCAAAGTGGCGGAAAAATGATTCTTAGAATTGAAGATACCGATAGGGAACGCTACGTGGAGGGCGCCACGGAGCTGATTGAGGATACTCTAAGATGGTTAGGGCTAGAATGGGATGAAGGCCCATTTGTTGGCGGTCCGAGCGAGCCGTATTTTCAAAGCGAACGTCACGATATTTATATGAAATGGGCACAAAGATTATTGGATAGCGGGCGAGCATATGCTGATCCGACTCCATCCGAGCGAATTGATGCATATCGTCAAGAATGCAATGAGAAAAAAGTGCCGTTTCTTTATCGTAACTTTCGTCCAGAAAACCCGCCAAAGTGGGAGCCTGGAATGCCGATTCGTTTCAAAACAATTCCAAAAGAATACAGTTGGACGGATGCAGTGATGGGCGAGATGCATACGGGGCCGGAAGTATTAGACGATATTATTTTGATCAAGAAAGATGGTTACCCGACATACAACTTCGCACACATCGTGGATGATGCGGAAATGGGTGTCACGCATGTAATGCGCGGCGTGGAATATTTGTCTAGCACACCAAATTATCTAGCCCTCTATGAAGCATTTGGGCTAGAACGTCCGATACTGGTTTCTTTGCCGCACATTTTGGCACCACAAGGGAATAAGAAACTAGGGAAGCGTGACGGAGCAAAGTCAGCTACAGAATATCGCGATGAGGGGGTATTACCAGAAGCAATGCTAAATTATTTGGCATGTCTCGGATGGAATGACGGAACGGAGCAAGAAATCTATACTAAAGACGAGTTGATTGAAAAGTTTTCGTTAGAAAGAATCCAGAACTCTGGCGCGAGGTATGACGAAACAAAATTACTCTGGGTGAATGGGCAATGGATTCGAAGAATTTTCGATGAGCAAGGGGCGAGGGCGCTTTACGATAGGACGGTGAATTTCTGGCCGGCAGAAGCCGAGAACTATCCGGAAGAATATCGCGTGAAAGTATTGTCCATTATTTATGATCGCCTCAAGACGCTTTCCGATCTCAGAACTATGACTACGTATTTCTTCAAAGACCCGGAAATAGACACCAATGAGATTATCGACAATAAGTTCTTAAAGAAAATGAGCGAAGCGGAAATTGAGGGACTACTAAAGTGCGTGATTACCAAATTATCCAACTTGAAAGAGTGGACAGCGGAGAAACTACAGGGTGCGCTTAATGAGCTATTGGCCGAGACGGAGAAAAAGCCGGCGGAGCTGTTCAGCTTAATACGGATTGCCGTGTCTTTTGCGCCGTTTAGCCCCGCGCTCAATTTGACGTTGGAAACACTTGGTCGAGAATTAACCTTGGCAAGGTTAAATAAGGTTGCGCGCAGTATTTAATAAATGAGGCTACAAAAAATATAGTGTCCGCGAGGAACACTATATTTTTTGTTTTGTTTTACACACACCTCCATACTTATGGTCAGATAAGCATGTTAGTATTCTTCTTCATCCTCCTCGTCTTTACGACGTTTAGCGATGATGAAGAAGAGAATTCCAGTGGCCGCTGCGACAGCTGAAGTCGCGGCAAGACCAGTTGCAAGGGGAGTGCCCTCATTTACAGTAGTAACACCAGCTGGGTCAGAATAGGAGCTTCGGACGTCCCCTTCGGTAACGGTGGTAGCGACAGAGGTGGTATTGTTGGTAGCCGAGCTAGAGGTCGTAGTATAAATAGTAGTACCGTTATTGCCAGAAGTGCCGGTTCCAGTGGTAGTACCAGCGCCAGTATAAGTAGCTTCTCCGTCGTCAGAGGTGTCGTCGGAAGGGTCGGCAGGATTAGTCGGAACAGTCGGATTGGTATCGGAATTAACCGCACCAGTAACTACATTAATGAGCACCGTGCCAACATATGTGCCGGAGTCAACCGTATAATCAGCAAGGGCGCCGAAATAAACATTGTCGCTCCAAGTATTTACGGTCTTGGCGGGCGTGAGAGTAACTGGTGTGTCAGTCTTAAGTGGCACTGGTAGATAAGTTCCTTGTTCTTCATCGTCATTTACAGAATACCCCCAAAACTTAGTAATGGAGGTATTGTCCCGCGTCCATCTGGCGTTACTAGCTAGAGTAGAGATAGTGGAGTTGGAAGTCGCTGCAGTATTAGTCAGCGGTGCGCCCTCAACAGTAGAGGCACTAGTCATCGATGCAGTGAATCCATCAGGATTGTTAGATTGGACATTGACATTGACAATATTGCGCAGAAAATCGTTAGCATTGCCGCTCGCCCAATGATCAGAGTCCGGAGTAGTGACCGACACAGTAAGGGCTTCTTTGACGTTGACTTCGAAAGTGATGTTATTAGTGGTGCTCTCCGCAAGAACAGGAGTAAACAGACGAATACCAAGTGGTAGTGACATTGTCAAAACTGCTACTAGGCAAGCCAACCTCCGTTTATTGTGTGTATGTTTACTGACCATAAGCCTATTATAGCACATGTTTTTATTTTTTATGCTAAAATTAAATAAAATAATTATGGAAATTTTATGGAAGCAGAAAAACAAAAAATAACAGAAGAAAGTATAGAAAAAAACACAAAAAAGGAGGTGGGGGCTGTAGAAAAACCTAAGTCTGATAAGGGGTGGCTAATAATGTTACTGATTGGACTGTTTACACTAATGGGCGGGGTCGCTTGTGTGCTAGTGATACTTTTAACGCCGGAAGAGAAGAAGCCAGATTTGGTTTTCCCAACAATCCCATCCAAAACCGAAACAAGCAAGAATTACAGTCGCCTGACCGGACTTGAAGTAGCGAGCGAAGCGGAATTAACGGCGCCGGCTTTCTGCATCCAAACCCCGAATGGTACTGATGGCGCAAGGCCTCAGGCTGGGCTAAATGAAGCCGGCGTGGTATTTGAGGCGATTGCGGAATCTGGCATTACGCGATTTGCGGCAATTTATCAAAATCCTGCCTCGGCGGTAATTGGACCCATTAGGTCTCTCCGGCTTTATTATTTGCAGTGGGATACTCCGTTTGATTGTACCATTGTGCACGCTGGTGGCGCGGATGACGCTCTGGCAGCAGTAAGAGCTGGGGGGTATAAAGATTTGACCGAGAACTATACATATATGTATCGCGGTGGATATAGCTCTAGATTGTGGAATAATCTTTTTACGACTTCAACTTATTTGAAACAGATGAATGATGATTGGGGATATGGCGGTTCGGATATGAAAGGTTTTGCACGAATGACGCCGGAAGAATCTTCAAAGTCCCGCATTGATGATACGGTATCGGAAAAATTGGCGATCACTAAGCCATCTACGGCCAATTTGTCGGTTTTAGTGCCGAAAGTTTCCGAAATTGCAGTGAGATTTGGCGGACTAGCATCTTTTAATGTGAACTATACATATAATGCCGCAACGAATACTTATGCGCGCAGTTACGAAAGCGGCGCATCGCATGATATATATGCGTGTCCAGCGGGAGATTTAGGAGAAGTGAATCCAGAAGATAGCTGCGAGCTTAGACAGCTGGCGCCGTCAGTGGTCGCTGTGATGATGGTAGAAGAGCAAAGAGCGGATGACAATTATCACGAAGACATTACCGCAATTGGCTCTGGGCAAGCCTATGTATTCCAAAATGGTATAGCTGTGAATGGCTCATGGAATAAGACTTCGGCAGCAGATCAAATTAAGTTCTACGATGAGAACGGATCAGAAATCAAGTTGGCGCCAGGACAAACGTTCGTGGAGGCCGTTCCGACTTACGGAAGTGTTGAATTTTAAGGGAAAGTGTGATATAATTAGGGTATAGCATTGGTTAGCTCCGTGTTTGATTCGGGCTGATGGTTGCTATACCTTAGTTGGTTCCGTCGTCTAGTGGTCTAGGACGTCTGGTTCTCATCCAGAAAATCGCGGGTTCGACTCCCGCCGGAATCACCATAGATAAAAAGAAGCCATTTATGGCTTGTTTTTATCTATGGACGGTTCTCGACAGAGAACCGGAAACCGCGAAGCGGGTTCGCTCGCCGAAGGCGAATAGCCGGAGCGAAGCGGAGGCTAACTCCCGCCGGAATCACCATTTTTTATGCAATGTGGCAATCTGGAAATAGCTAGAATGTAATTGTGCCAGTGCTAGAGCGACGCATCTGAATGTCCGAAAGCTCCACATGGGCATTGCTGGAACAGCAATGGCTACCATGCATGAGGCCAAAATCCACTTTGAGATACGAGTCGGCTGGAATCTGTTTGGTTGCTGTAATACATTGTTGGGTTTTACCTGGCTCGGTGGTGCAAGCCTTAAATTTGCCCCTATTGTATTCTAGCAGTAGGTTAAATGTTTTAGTTGACATAGTGATTATCTCTGAAGTGCCGGGGATGGAAATAGTCTGAGTACCGGGCTTAATAGAAACCTCTACCCCGTTAAGTACCGTGGTGCCATTCTCGTCCACGATATCAAATTTAATGGTAAAGGCGCCATTCTCGCTCGGGTGCGTACCTATATTTGATGCGTTGACGTCAACTTGAAGACTAAAAGCTTCCTTAACACTAAATTTATCGTAGTAGGCTCCTAGAGTGACCGCATCTTGGGTGGATCCAAGGAGTTTGATGGAGGTGCTGTCAGGAAATGTAACATGCTGACCGGCGGCCGGTTCCGGACCGCAGCTACTATATTGTCTGTCACCATATTTTACCCATTCAACGTTATCAAACGTAATTTCTTCTGGCTCCTCTGGTTCATCCGGTATAATAGGCACTGGCTCGATGTAAGCAATAGCCTCTGGGTCGCGTAGGCGGATGGCGGTAGAGACAGTCGTCGGAGTCTCGGAACCGGCATTATACCAACAACTCCGTACGTAAAAATCATAGTAGGCGGACTCCGTCTTGACACCTTCCTCGTCTACAATGTTTGTTTTGCTTGTGTCTTTAACGCCAACGACATAGATGCCCTCGGCACTAGCTAGCGTACTGCCGCGTAAATTATCGCCGATCAAGGAGCCGTCTGGGCTGGCGTAAGTAAGCTGTGGGTAAGTAGTAGCTGGAACGAATATCGCTGAGTTGCTACTGACCGGCAAGACGACCTGTTTAATAAACTGCGAAAGGCTATCGCCCTCTTTGTAGGTTGCCAGCTTACGAGTATCAATAATAAAAGCGTTCTGGTCTATCAAAGTGCGTTTATTGTCTTTATATAAATCATTACATGCGGTTGGCTGAAATGTGACTAATGAGTCGTCGATCCCGCCGCTAAAATTAATATTCTGCTCCGCGAGGTCTTTTAATTCTCCCCAAAGCGCCTTGTAGAGATTGATTTTGGAAATGTCAGTTAAATCACCTAAATCTCGGTCAGTGTCAAATGCGCCTTGAATAAACCTAATAGTTTCGGCCTGCGAATCGACACTTTCGCGCGTAAGGGTATTTTCAAGCGCGGATTGTGCGCCGGACGTGCTAATGTTGACCACTGCCACTACGGAAATAGCCACAAGCGTAAAAATACCGATCGCTATAGTGACTTCAATTAACGTATCACCTTTCAAAAAATGTCGCAGAGTTAGCATAAGTATATTATAACACACGTGATAGGCAATTGAACTAGTTGGATATACAGCGGATGATGTTTCCGATATCCACATCACTCATGCTAGAGAAGTCACCGCCATAAGCTACCGACCTATATTCTGTCTTTGTCCCTAACCATTGCTCGAATCCACTTTCACTACTTGAACCTGGGTTATATGCGCTCGTACCATCGTAGCCTACGCCGCATTTAAAATAGTTTAGTGGCAACTTTTGTAAGTTTTTAAACTCTAGTTCATCGACGCCATAACGACCAGGGGCTGTCGAGAGCTTCCAGCTCAAAGGTCCTATCTCGCTCGAGAACATCTTAGTAAAATCATCCTTTGTCGGCAAATGCCAACCTTTTGGACAGATATCTCCTTTGACATTACCATTACTGTAGGTATTGTCGATATTACCCGCAACAGCTGCATTCCAGTTATAATATACTCCTATGTCATCATACGTGTGACTAGGATCTCCAGGAATTTGTTTTGTGTTGCCAAGATAGCCGGCATAATAGCAAATTTGATGATGATTATAGCTCCCACCGCCCGTGAAGGCAACACATTGCTTCATAAAGGCATCAACATTTTCAATCTGAGGATACCTTTGTATAAGCTGCGTAAAGTCCGATGCTGGATTATTAGTATTTTCGCTGGTAATGCTTACGTTGGGGTCGGCAAGGTTCAGGCGGAAATTTTTTTGTAGCCATACATGACCATCCTTCATTTTAATTACTGGATAAACCGTTCCGTCCCTATCATCGCAAAGCAACGTCGTTGCATGAGTACCAAGAGAACTTGCGCCTGTCCAGTTTTGCATTATTGGCACGCCAGATTGAGCGCATGTCGCTATTTGCGGCTCTTCCGGCTCCGGCTCCGGCTCTTCTGGTATCTCTACTCCCCATTCGGTGTTTACGGAGAAGTTCTTCTCTATGGTATCGGCTTGGATAGCATAAAACGGATAGCCATTAAGAATTGCAGATACTTCAGTGTCTAGGCGGACTTCTACGCGTTTATACATATCATTGGCTCTGCCAGTAGAGTCTATGACGACCTGAGTGGTATCTATGGCAGTAGTACTGCCGTCATTTTCATATTCGTTAGTAAACACGCAGGCTTGCCCA
>JAZUND010000030.1:0-10577 GCA_045603965.1 Candidatus Nanosyncoccus sp.
TAGGAACTGGTGATAATAATGAGTTTTATAATACTTTTCGTAAAGCTTTGCGAATGATTATCTGGATAGCGCTACCGGTGTCTGTAATTGCATTCTTTGCACGAGGGTATGTTACGAGCTTTATTTCCAATATCGGTAGTAGCGGCCAAAACGGCACGATTGCTACGGTGCTTGGGACGCTATGTATTGCAATTTTTGCGCGTTCAGTGTTTCATATTGCATCGCGTGGATTCTATGCGTATCAAGATACTCGAACACCTTTCAGAGTATCTATTGTGGCGATAGGCCTCACCATACTTTTGTCTGTCTGGTTCTATTTCTTGGGTTGGGATGTAGATGGACTAGGTCTAGCACAATCGCTTGGTGCGATTATCGAAATTATTATACTTTTATTTATATTACAACGCCGTTCAGGGCGTAAAATTTTAAACAAAGATTTTTGGAAAGCGATGTGGCGAATGGGTGCGGCGACAATTATTGCTGGATGCGTAGCATTTTCGATGACTAAATTTATTCCATTAATGGCAACCGATAACTCGCTCGTAATTACTATACCGAAGTTCTTGATTATTTCAGCACTTTCGATTTTGGCGTATATCATTGCGAGTTATTTCTTGAATTTGGATGAAGTTGGTCCAGTTTTTAGTTACATAAAAAAGAAGTTATTCAAAAATATCAAATAGTTGGTATAATTAATCCATGGAAATCAAACGCGAGGATATTTTACATTTGGCGGATTTGTCGGATTTTTCTCTAAGCGACAATGAGGCTGACGATCTTGGAAAAGATTTGCAAAACATCATCAAATATATTTCACAGTTAGACGAACTGGATACAGAAAACGTGGAGCCGACTTACCAAGTATTTGAAATGGAAAATGTTTGGCGCGATGATGAGATTTTACCGCAGGACGCAACGAGGGAAGAATTGCTTGCACTCACTAAAGAAGAAAAAGATAATCAAATTAAAGTGCCAAAGGTATTATAATTATGAAAATTGCAAATGGAACTGTTACGGCAACGGAGCTCGTGAGAGAAGCTCTTGAAAAAGCCAGACACTACGCAGATTATAATATATTCACATTTTTAGATGAAGAAGGCGCCATGAAGCGGGCGGCTGAGATTGACGCAAAAATAGAACGCGGAGAAAATGTCGGAAGACTTGCTGGAGTACCATACGCGCTCAAAGATAATTTCTTGAGCCCACGCGGAGAAACGACAGCGTCTGCACATATTTTGGAGGGCTTTAAATCTCCCGTTACTGCAACAGCAGTAGAAAAGCTGGAAGCTGAAGGTGCAATTATGATTGGGCGAGCGAATATGGACGCCTTCGCTCACGGTACTTCCACTGAGAATTCGTATTTTGGCCCAACACTTAATGCGCATGACCGTGAACGGGTGGCAGGTGGCTCATCTGGCGGTTCGGCAGTCGCAGTAGCGCTCGGTATTGTGGAATTTGCAACCGGCACCGATACTGGCGGCTCGATTAGACAACCAGCATCATTTAACGGAGTATATGGACTAAAGCCAACTTATGGTTGTATCTCACGCTACGGCGTAGTGGCAATGGCGTCTTCTACGGATTGTGTAGGATTTTTCACTAAAACGCCAGAAGATATGGACTTGTTGATGTCAGTAACGGCCGGGAGAGATCCAAAAGACATGACAACGTTGTCTGACTATTATGGTGGTGAGCATAGTAAACCGAAAAAAGTTGGCATCATTAAAGATTTTGATAACGATGCGGTGGTGCCAGAAATCCGCGAAGCCTTAAAAACAAAATGTGAAGAGTTGAAGCGAAAAGGATACGACATTGTGGAGCTTGAGATGCCTACACTTAAATACGCGCTTGCTGCGTATTATATTATCGTGCCAGCAGAAGTGGCATCCAATTTGTCACGTTATGATGGAGTGAGGTATGGGTTTCGTTCCGAAAAGGCGCGTGACTTAAACTCGTTATACATTGACACGCGCAGCGAAGGCTTTATGCCAGAAAATAAGCGCCGCATCATGATAGGCAATTTCGTGCTTTCTTCTGGGTTCTATGATGCGTATTTTTTAAAAGCCGCGAAAGCGCGCACGTTAATTATCAAGGAATACGAAAAAGCATTTTCGCAATGCGACATAATTCTGTCGCCTGTTTCACCGAATCAAGCCTTCAAGCTTGGCGAAAAGGTCGACGATCCAGTAGCGATGTATCTTGAAGACATGATGAGTGTGTCGCTGAATCTAGCTGGCGTGCCAGGACTAGCAATACCGGTAGGGGAAACTGATAATGGTCTACCGCTAGGCCTACAGATTATTGGGCCTCGACGCAGTGACAGAATGTTGCTAGAATTCGCAAAGGAGATTAAATAATGGATGGTGGGGTTATTACATTCTTTATTGCTATCATCATAGTAGCAGTATTCGTGTTTTTAGCGATTGCTTTAACTGGCAAGCGCGGACATAGATTTAATGTGGAAGATTATCAGGCGCGGTTTTTGACTATAGAAAATAGATTAAATAAAGACAACTCCGCTTCATATGTACTCGCGATTATTAATGGTGACAAATTGCTTGACAGGGCACTAAATGAAATGGGTGTACCAGGTAAAACAATGGGGGATAGATTGAAGCGTGTAGGTGGGAAATTCACAGACGAAAATGCGGTGTGGCGCGCGCATAAATTGCGAAATGTAATTGCACACGAGAGCGACTATGATGTATCGTATCGTCAAGCCGCAAACGCCTTAGCGATTTACAAACAAGCACTTAAAGATTTAGGAGCAATATGAAATACATACCCACCATTGGCATTGAATGCCACGTTCAGCTACGCACCAAAACTAAATTATTTTCAGAAGTAGATAATGACGCTAGGGGGAAAGAGCCAAATTCCTGCGTGTCACCCGTAGATTATGCTTTGCCAGGGATGTTGCCAAGACTTAATGGTGAAGCAGTAAGGCTAGCAATTTTGGCGGGACGAGCAATGAATTGTGAAATCAATGCTCATTCGCGGTTTGATCGGAAGCATTATTTTTATCCCGATTCACCGAAAGGATACCAGATTACGCAGTTCTATGAACCGATTATAGGTGCTGGGTACATAGAATTGCCAAGTGGCGCAAAAGTGCGAATCAACCATGCGCATCTTGAAGGCGATGCAGGGAAATTGACACATTTTGATACTTATTCCTTGGTAGATTTAAACCGCGTAGATACACCGTTAATTGAGATTGTATCAGAGCCAGACATTCATTCAGCAAAGGATGCGCATGATTACTGCAAGGAACTCTGGCGGCTAATGTGTTATGCTGGCGTAACGTATGGCGATTTATACAATGGTAATATGCGGTTCGACATCAATACTTCTATCGCACCAGAAGGCTCCAACGAGTTAGGTACGCGCACGGAAGTGAAAAACTTAAATTCATTCCGCTCGGTTGAGCGTGCGGTGGAATACGAAATCGCTAGGCAAACTAAACTGCTAGAGGCGGGAGAGAAAGTTTATCAAGAAACTTTGGGGTGGAATGATGCAACTGGCAAAACAACTGGACAACGCTCTAAGGAAGAGGCGAAAGATTATCGATACATGCCAGAGCCAGATTTGCCGCCACTAAATCTATCCGGAGAGTTCATTGAAATCGAATCGGCGAAGTTGCCATTGATGCCGAATGATTATCGGAGAAAATTTGGCGATTTGATTGCCGGCGATACATTAGAAGTATTACTAGACTACCCAGAGTTAATGACAAAACTTGGTGAAATTGAAGAAAAAAATGTCAAAAGTACATCAAATTTGTTTGCTTCGGTCTTATTAGCCGAGGAGAAGTCAGCAGAATACTTAAACGATTTGCCGAGTGCGAAAGATTTGAACGAACTTACAGAAATGAATACGAGGAAGGAACTATCCTCTACAGCAACAAAAGAAGTGTTCCTCAGATTGTTTGACCCACAAATGAAGGGACGGGGAACTAGAACAATTGCAAAAGAACTTGGTTTAATCCAAGAAAACGATCTCGGTGCTTTGGAGGCGATTGTGGACACCGTTCTCGCAAAACCGGAGACGGCAAAAGCGCAGGCAGATTTTAAAGCTGGTGAAGAAAAGGTGCTGGGATTCTTGGTTGGCCAAGTAATGAAAGAATCGCACGGCAAAGCGAACCCGTCGGCGGTGCAAGAGATTTTACGAAAAAAACTAAGTAACTAAAAAGTTGTTGACAAATTAATTAAGATGCACTAGAATAGAGGGTATTCTCAATGATGGTCGTCGGTTTGATTTGTGCCTAAGGTAAACATCCTAGCGATGGAAAAATGTCGAGGGGCTGTTGAATTGACGATAAGGGGACATCATTGAAGAGTGCACTTTAATATAAACTGGGGTTCACGGATTCGTGAAAATCATACCCAAGGAAAGGAGGGTAACTTGAGGATGCGCTTTTTCTATTTTCCGTTTCGGGTTAGTCGCGTTGACGATGTCGTCCTGATAGTTTCAGGGAAACAGAAGAGAGCGGAAGGATGCAGAGCGCCTTTCGTGGGCTTAGTCTTGGAACGTGTATATATGGCCAGAAAACCATTGCTCGGGTTAATTCCGAAGTAGCTATAGGGATACTAAGTTTAGTATCATTCAGCCGCGGATACTTCTACTTAGTATCCCTAGTGGCTCAGCCACCTATCTCGTCACATCGCGTGATGTGACATACGTTTCACCAAGCCAAAATTGCAATGCCACATCAACATGCTGTCCCACATCGCAATTGTTTCCACGGCCATAGCAAAACTTCTTTCACGTAATTTCTTTTCCTAATAGTGTAAGTGTTTCAGCCAAAGTGCCAGAGATGAGAAGGCATCACTGGACCGAAATACCCCTAGCATCCCCCGCGCAGTCAGCGTGGACGGATACCCCAGCTCCCCCGTACAGCTGATACGGGGGATTTTTTTATTTTTTGTTTTTTCTGTGGTATAATGAAAGAAATTGTCTTTTGTTTTTGAGTGTGGAGCTCGCAATAGACGAAATAATATAATTTAAAAAGGAGCATATGGCTACTGAGATTAACGATCTAGCTAAGTTGCGGAATATCGGTATTATTGCGCACATCGACGCTGGCAAAACCACTACTTCTGAGGCGATTTTGTATCGCACCGGACTTAAACATAAAATTGATCTTGTAAAAGGTGGCACTGGTGGTGCTGAACCCGACTGGATGGAACAGGAGAAGGAGCGTGGCATCACGATTACTTCAGCGGCCGTAACAGTGTACTGGAAGAATCATCAAATCAACATTATCGATACCCCGGGTCACATTGACTTTACGGCCGAGGTGGAACGTTCACTTCGCGTGCTTGATGGTGCTGTAGTGGTATTTGATGGCAAAATGGGCGTCGAGGCACAGTCTGAAACCGTGTGGCGCCAAGCAACCAAATACGGCATTCCACGTATCTGCTTCGTAAATAAGATTAACCAAATTGGTGGTGATTTTTACAAATCACTCGATTCAATTCATAAACGCTTGTCTAAGAATGCCGTGGCGATTCATTTGCCAATTGGTTTCGAGAAGGATATTTGTGGCGTGGTAGACCTCGTAGATATGAAGGCTTATACCTATAAAGATTATGCCGACCACGAACTTACCGTGGGCGAAATCCCAGCCGATATGCTTGAGAAAGCCAAAAATGCTCGCTCGCTTCTCGTAGAGGAAGCTGTACAAGCCGATGAAGCCTTGATGGATAAGTACTTCAATCAAGGTGAAGATTCAATTAGTGAGGTAGAGCTGAAAGCTGCACTGAGAAAGCGCGTGCTTGACGGCGATTTCTTCCTCGTCACCGGCGGTGATGGTCGTGGCGTGATTGTAGAGAAGGTGCTTGACCTCATGACCGATTATTTGCCTAGCCCGCTTGACCGCGATCAAGGTCAGACCGTAGGCACTGATCCAAAGACTGGCGACCAAATCGTGCGCAAGGCCGAGAACTCTGAGCCTCTCACAGCTCTTGCGTTCAAGATTGCGACGGATCCGTTTGTAGGCAAGCTCATCTTCATTCGCGTTTACGCTGGTACTTTGAAATCTGGTGACACGGTGATGAATGCAACAACTGGCGACAAAGAGAGAATTGGCCGTTTGGTGCGAATGTACGCAAATGATCGTAATGAAATTTCCGAGATTAAAGCAGGCGATATCGCTGCGGTAGTAGGACTCAAGAACTGCACCACTGGTACAACAATTTGCTCGCCAGCACATCCGATTCTCCTAGAGTCGATCGATTTCCCAGACCCACCAGTATCTATCGCCGTGGAGCCAAAGACCAAGGCAGATCAGGAGAAAATGGGACTTGGACTCTCGAAGCTAGCAGAAGAAGATCCAACCTTCCGTGTTCACACCGACGAAGAAACTGGGCAAACAATTATCTCTGGTATGGGTGAGCTACATCTTGAGATTATTATTGACCGTTTGAAGAGGGAACACGGCGTAGAAGCCAATACCGGCGCACCACAAGTAGCATACCGTGAAACTATTCGTGGCACTGCGGAAGCGCAAGGTAAGCACATCAAACAGTCTGGTGGTCGTGGTCAATACGGTGATGTATGGATTAAGTTTGAACCAAATGAGCCAGGCAAGGGCTTTGAGTTCATTGATATGATTAAAGGCGGCGTGGTGCCCCAAGAATATCGTAAGCCAGTTCAGAAAGGTGTAGAAGACACTCTTGCTGGGGGCGTGATTGCCGGTTACCCAGTAGTAGACGTCAAAGCTACGCTTTATGATGGTTCATATCACGATGTAGACTCTTCCGAGCTCGCCTTTACCTTGGCTGGTGCACTCGCGACTCGTGAGGGTATCAAGAAAGCTAATCCGGTACTTCTTGAGCCGGTGATGAAACTCGAAATTACCACTCCAGAAGAGTTTATGGGTGACGTAATTGGCGACATCAACTCTAGGCGCGGTCGTATCGACGAGATGGAAGATCTGAATGGTGGAGCTAAGCTCATCAAGGCATTTTGCCCTTTGGCAAACCTCTTTGGTTACACTGGCGATCTTCGTGGTATGACCCAGGGTCGTGCGGCTTCATCAATGGAACTCTTCGCCTACGAGGAAGTTCCACCTAACGTAGCACAAGAGATTATCGAGAAGAGAAATTCTAAATAGTTTCTTCCAAATAAAAGCCGGTTAAAACCCGGCTTTTATACTAAATTATATCTTGACTAGCGGAGAGAAATAGTCTAGAATAAGTAATGTAGAGATTTGGAGCTGGTTTTTATTAGCGCTCCAGACGTAAATAAAATAATAAGGAGAATGAATGGCAAATTTTGACCGTTCCAAGCCGCATATCAATGTCGGCACCATGGGTCACGTCGACCATGGTAAAACCACTTTAACCGCTGCTATCACGACTGTACTCGCAAAGAGACTTCCGTCTGATGTAAACAAGCCAGTGGCTTATGATCAAATTGATAACGCACCTGAAGAGAAGGCTCGTGGTATCACCATCGCTACTTCTCACCAGGAGTATGAATCTGAAAAGCGTCACTACGCACACGTAGATATGCCAGGTCACGCAGATTACATCAAGAACATGATTACTGGTGCAGCTCAGGTAGATGGTGCTATCCTCGTGGTAGCCGCCAATGATGGTCCGCTTCCACAGACTCGTGAGCACGTACTTCTCGCTCACCAGGTGAACGTACCTAAGATTATCGTATTCCTCAACAAGATGGACCTCGCCGATCCAGAACTCGTAGAACTCGTCGAGATGGACGTACGTGATCTTTTGAATAAGTACGGTTTTGACGGCGACAACGCTCCAATCATCAAGGGTTCTGCCACTAAGGCTCTCGAAGGTGACAAGGAAAACGAAGACGCTATCATGGAACTCGTCAAGGCGATGGATGAATACTTTGATATTCCTGAGCACGACCTCGACAAACCATTCCTAATGCCAATTGAGGATGTCTTCTCAATTAAGGGTCGTGGTACTGTAGCCACTGGTCGTATTGAGCAAGGCGTCGTAAAATTGAATGACGAGGTTGAAATCGTCGGCCTTCGCGACACTCAGAAGTCAGTCGTAACTGGTATTGAAGCTTTCCACAAGACTCTCGATCAGGGTCAAGCTGGTGATAACGCTGGTCTTCTCCTTCGTGGTATCGAGCGTGATCAGATTGAACGTGGTCAGGTGATTGCTAAGCCAGGTTCAATTACTCCTCATACTGAATTTGAAGCACAGGTTTACATCTTGAAGAAAGAGGAAGGCGGTCGCCACACTCCATTCTCCAAGGGTTACAAGCCACAGTTCTACTTCCGTACTACTGACGTTACTGGCGAGGTAGAACTCCCAGCTGACAAGGAAATCGTGATGCCAGGTGATCAGGTAACCTTCAAGGTTAAGTTGCTTGCACCTGTCGCTATGAACGAGCAAGACCGCTTCGCTATCCGTGAAGGCGGTAAGACTGTCGGTTCTGGTGTTATTACTAAGGTTATTAAATAATCTTACCAGCACTTACAAAAATCCCCTTCTTTACAGAGGGGGATTTTTTGGATTATATTGACTTTTAGTATATTTCGCAATCTAGGAATACGTCAGAGGAAAATCTAGCATTTTTTATTCAAAGGCTGTATGCCTTAGTGATAATGAAAAACCCACGAGCTTTAGCTCGTGGGTAAAACGTTAGTGAGACCTTTTTTCATCACCATGTGCCCCACCATAACCTCCTATCTTGGCATCGCCGTAAACTTCGGCGTTGTCATGAATGTCGGCGGCGCCGTCTATTACGGCGTGATCGTAGACTTTTGCGTTGTCACGGATACTTGCATGATATCTCACGATGCTAGCACCAAACACCTGAGCGTTGCCCGTGACGTGTGCATACTCGCATATTTTTGCCCACCCAAATACACGTGCATTACCGCAGACGTATGCTCCATCACAAACCGTTGCGCGCTCGTAAACGGCTCCCTCGTCGTAAATCCAAGCACTGCCATCTTGAGATAAATTGTCTCTCCATTGAATCCAACCGCCAAGATCTCCAGCCTTAACCGAAGTGCCAGGAATATCTCTGAGCGCTCTAATGCGATGCAGGGTAACGCCATCGATAATGCGTGTTTCGTCTGTTGGTTCATACTTAAGAGAACTCTGACGTCGCTTTGATTCACCATAAACGGCTGAGGCATAACAGCCCGTATAAGAGCCTGTAGAAGTCAGCATCACCAGCTCTACCCCAGCCGACATGTCCCCAGAATGATAACTTTGAAGCAAACCTGCGTACGCTTGCCCAATATCGTCATCGAATCTATATTGGTATACTGCCATTTTTAATGTGCACCTCCATACTATTTTTGCTCGAACCTCAATTCAGAAGTTTCGCTTTCTTATTATATCATATATTATTTAAATAGTCAAAACTATCTTTACTGGGGTGGTTTTTACGTTTGCGTACGGAATCTATGAGGTATCCATTCTCTGTGACTCAAAAAATCTGCCGAACTAGTGTTTGGCAGATTTTCATTAGTTACATTCTGATTTCAGCATCTACGCCAGCTGGGAGGGAGAGATTCTGTAAGCTCTCGATGGTCTTCGGCGTAGCGTCAGAGATATCAATAAGGCGTTTGTGGACCTTCATTTCGAAGGCTTCGCCACCGGTCTTGTAGACGTGTGGTGACTTCACTACGGTGAAGGTACTACGCTTAGTTGGTAGAGGGATAGGCCCAGAGACCTTGGCTCCAGTGCGGATTGCAGTGTCTACAATCTGACGAGCACTCTGATCAATGACACGATGGTCATAGGCCTTGAGGCGGATACGAATGGTGAGTCCGCTGTCTTTTTTTGCTTCTGTCATTTTGTCCTTTCACCCCTATAACCTTAGATTCGTGCTTAGATGACGAGTCGATAAGTTGTTAGGGGTAGATGATTAACTTAATATACTTCCATTATACCACAGTTTGCGACGAAAAGCAAGATGCGCTATAATAGTTGCATGAGCAAAATCGCTAAATTCAAGAAGCGTTTTTATTTCGCGGTAGCGAGGTATTTTCGGCATTTTGCAAATATGGCATTTCGGCGATGGAATCCGCGCGTGATTGCGGTAACTGGTTCGGCCGGAAAGACGACCATGATGACGATGTTGGAGCATGAAATGGGGGATAAGGCTCATTATTCGCACGATGCGAACTCGGCTTTTGGTGTACCATTTGACATGTTAGGGCTGAAAGGAATCCGTGGGTCTAAGATACGTTGGGCGTGGCTAATTGTGGCGGCTCCGTTTCGTGGCCTACTATACCGGCACAAAGAGCGATTTTATGTCGTAGAAATTGATGGTGAAAGGCCGCATGAGGCTGAGTTTTTGGCAGAATGGCTCAAGCCAGAAGTGACAATATGGGTGTCAAATGGGCTATCGCATGCAGTTCAGTTTGAAAAACTAGTTGAAGAGGGAAAATTCGAAAGTCTAAGCGCAGCGATTACGGCCGAGTTTGCCAATCTACCTGCCAACACCACGAAGCGAGTTTATATTGATGCTGATTCAAAAACCATGACGGAAGCCATCGCAGGAATTAAAGCCAAAGTGATACCAATCAAAAAATCACTGATGAAAAAATATGTAGTTTACCCAGATTC
>JAZUND010000031.1:0-3378 GCA_045603965.1 Candidatus Nanosyncoccus sp.
AGTTTTATATTTCGCAGTACAAAAATTATGAATCTCGTCATCCGTCCCAGGAGCTTGATGGCCGAATTGATCACAGGGAAAATCCAAAACTTCGAATCCTTTATCGTGATATTTTTCATAAAGCTTTTCTATCGCTTCATATTGTGGCGTAAATCCACATCCCGTAGCAGTGTTAACTACTAGTGACACTTTTCCTTTTAGAGAACTAAGTTTAAAATCATCACCTTTCCTCGTCTTTACTTTCAAATCATAGATATTCATTTAAAAACTCCTAAATTAGTTTGTATGCAAACTAATTATACCATAGCTCACCAAAACAATGGCCTAAAATCACATGCCTTACTTATATTTATATTATTTATGCTATAATCGATTTAGCTAAACAGGAAAACCAAAATGCCAAATAAAAAACCATCCAAACCTTCAGCCCAGAGCAAATCCGCTAAGCTCTCAACCTGGAGCAAAATCTGGCGCATTTCCTTAGCCATCATCATTCCACTCGGCGGCGGTCTAATCATTTCCCTTTTTACGCGCGATGCTATGAGCAAATTCAGTAGCTTCAACCAACCGCCACTTGCTCCACCGGCTTGGCTCTTCCCAGTCGCTTGGACAATCCTTTATGTTCTAATGGGGATAGCCAGCTACCTCATTTGGAAAAAAGGATACGATTCCAACAAACTTGCCGATAAAAACGCCAGTAGAACTGCATTAATCATTTACGCCATCCAATTAGTCTTTAATTTTGTCTGGACACCACTCTTCTTTAGTCTCGGTTGGTACTGGCCAGCTTTTGTCTGGTTAATGGTTATGTGGGTACTAATTATTATCCTTATGGTAAAAACCTACAAAATCTCCCGCCCAGCCTTCTGGATGCTACTACCATATATAATATGGTGCACTTTCGCCGCCTACCTCAACTGCGGCATTGCAATATTAAATTAAAATGCACAATAATTCACAAATTAATACCGTCATAGAACACATCAAGTCAGAATATAACACTAAGCCAGAGTTCCTATGGCCAGATCGTTATCCGGGTTATGCAGTTTTTCGCCACGGCGACAACAAGAAATGGTTTGCACTAGTAGCAACTATATCCAGCAAGAGTCTGGGGCTAAAAGAAGATAAAGCAATCGACGTTATTAATCTCAAGTTCGATAAAAATCAGACTTATGACTTCGCCGAAACGAGTGACCATATCTTCCCGGCTTATCACATGAATAAGAACAATTGGATCACTATTTGGCTTGATGGGACTTTACCGAACGGACTAATATTTGAACTTATTAAGAAAAGCTACTTACTCTCAGCCAAATAAAAACACTGCCTTTCGGCGAGTTCAATAATTCTTTCATTTGGTGAGGGGCGACCAGACATACTTATTCGGTTATGCATGGTCGTGGACTGGTGTATTGACCACCCCGAATACACTGCGAAGATCAAGGTTATACCTAAGAAAGACTACCCTGTGCTGATGCCGTGCGAGTTCTGAGGTATACATATACAGGCAAAGAGATTCGAACTTTTAAGAAAATACAGCTCAATTGGAGCCGCAGAGGCTAAAAACAATGTCAATGAAGAAAACAAAAGAAATGCAATGTCAATGGCAGACTTGCACCCGATGATATAATTAAAGTAGTAAACAAGGACTTATTTATGCCAAGACCACGCAGCAAACAAGACTTATTAAAGGCTGGCGAAGAGTACTACGCTAAGCTTATTGAAATGGCTGATGGAATGAGCGAGAAAGAAATGAACACTGAGTTTGATTTCTCTGGCGATCCATCAAAGAAAGAACGCCATTGGGGACGCGACAAGAATCTACGCGATATTTGGGTGCATTTGTACGAATGGCACCGTATGTTGCTAGAATTTGTCGATACAAACCTAAATAAAGGCGGTAATGCACCATTCTTGCCAGAGCCATACACTTGGAAGACTTACGGTGATATGAATGTCGAATACTGGAAGAAGCACCAAAAGACTTCACTGGAAGATGCTAGAAAGATGTTTGAGAAATCCCACAAAGACGTCATGAAGTTAGCCGAAAGCCTGAGCGAAGAACAACTATTCACCAAAGGCATGTATCCTTGGGTTGGCGGTTCTGTGCTTGGCTCGTATTTCGTGAGCGTTCTCTCATCTCATTACGACTGGGCGATGAAGAAGCTCAAAGCGCATAAAAAGAACTGCGCATAATACCGCTCTAGTGGCGCACCTCTAACCGAAAAGAGGTATTATGGCAAAACGCCACCCATTTAAGAAAACTAAACCCGGCGAGCCAATACCGGTTACTGCTCGTGAGCTCGAAAGCTTTATGCTCGAACATAACGGCAGATTCAATTCGCGCGATTACGACAAGTTTGAGCGTATGGAGTTAACAGCATCACCTATTCGCGACGCGATTCACGAGTTAAAGACTTATTCCCTAGAAACACTAGCACAGCGCTTCGATGTGCGCCTTTTTGGGCGCGGTAAGCGCGTTTTTGCGAGGTTAGACGCCGAAGACGACAAATGGTACTACTTTTCCCTCGCATACATTCCACGCGCGCTGAATAACCGCGACGTGAATGACGCGATAGTTCAAATGTTCTTCATTGGCAAGTGGCGCGTCCACAAGCTTTCACTTTGGGCCGAGCCGGAAGATATCAACCATTACGGCAACGATTCTAACAAAACATTCTATCATTTAGTCAATAGATAGTGTCCACTTGGACACAATCGGGTTTTGAAAGTTATTGTGCGGAAAATAGGGGTGAGATTTTTTCTTGACACGAAACGGTGAATTGTTGCGAGATATACACCCAAAAAGCTGGTCGGCCCAAGCGAGAAAGAGCGCGTTTCATGGTATAATAAAAGAATGGAGAAACCAGAAATTAGAGCCTATTTAGACGAAACAAGGCACCTTAAAACAAACATAGGGCCTATGGTCTTGGGTGGAATCTGGGGTACTAAAGAAATATGTGCTTCTTTTAATAACAAAATAAAAATGATCAAAATTAAACATGGCATTCCTACGAGCCAAGAACTAAAGTGGACAAAAGTTAGCCCTGCAAAGCTAGATTACTACAAAGAGGTGCTGGAAACATTTTTAAATGAGCCGGGCGTGAACTATCGAGGAATAATAATAGATAAACAATTAATAGATTATGAACGCTTTGGTTTGACCGAAGACGATTTTTACTATAGGATGCAGTATCTTGTAATCAGGAATATTGCGTGCCATCGTTTAGCAAAATATAGACTATTTTTCGACTATAAGGATACTTGGTCTAGCCATAAAGCAAACGGCACTGTGGACTATCTAAAGAAGACTGGACGATTAGCTGGCGATGATTTCGATGCGCAGCCATTACGATCAGACGAAGTGGCATTATTGCA
>JAZUND010000032.1:0-4705 GCA_045603965.1 Candidatus Nanosyncoccus sp.
GCTAACACCTCGCCTAGCTTCAAATAAGACTCCTTGAAATTGGATACTTTATTTTTGATTTCGAGGATTGGCTCTAATACGGCAGGAGCAATTAAATCTACTTCGTCTGGGATGCGGCTGACCGTTTTTAGAGCATTAAGCATGGTGGCAGATACCGGTGACAGGTAACCGGTTTTGCGCCCAGTGACAAATCGCTTGCCGATTTGGATGCAAGCGGAAGGTAGACCACCGCTACTTGCACGCTTATCTTCGGCTTTTGCGGCGACAAGACGGCTTTGCTCAGAAATGCCAAGTTCGTTCATGAGGAGTTTAATGCGTTCAGGAACCTCAGGACTGCAAGCGCCTTTCTTGAGATCGGTGAGAGCACGATAATAACGGCGGACGATTTCGTTCAAGGCGGCGCGCTGGATGGCTTTGTCATCAGTAATACATTCGCCAATCACATTGACACCCATGTCGGTAGGGGAATAATAAATGTCTTTGCCGGTGATGCGGTGAAGGATTTCTTTAAGCACAGGGAACGTTTCAAGGTCACGATTGTAATTGACCGCGGTGGTGCCATATTTTTCAAGATGAAAATGATCAATCATATTGATATCGCCAAGGTCAGCCGTGGCGGCTTCGTAGGCGACATTGACTGGGTGTTTGAGTGGCAAGGCCCAGACAGGGAAAGTCTCAAACTTGGCATAGCCGGCATTGACGCCCTGTTTATATTCGTGATATAGCTGGGAAAGACTGGTAGCTAGTTTGCCAGAACATGGCCCTGGGGCTGAGACCACGACGAGTTTGCGCGAAGTCTCAATATATGGATTGGCGCCATAGCCTTCGTCGGAAACAATAGCGCCAACATCGGTGGGGTAACCTTTGGTGAAAGTATGAAAATAGGTCTTAACCTTGTAATCTTCGAGTTTACGAGCAAAATCGGCAGCTTTTTTCTGACCGTCATAGAGCGTAATAACGACGGAACTGACATAGATACCCTTGGCGCGTAAAAACTCAATGAGGCGGAGAACCTCAGTTTCGTAGGAGATCATGTGGTCGGCGCGGATTTTGGAATGTTCAATAGCATTGGCATTGATACATAAAATGACCTCAGCTTCGTCCTTAAATTCTTGAAGGAGTCGGATTTTGAGGTCGGGTGAGAAACCTGGTAGAGTGCGCGCGGCGTGTTGGTCGTCTATCAATTTACCGCCGAACTCTAAGTATAGTTTATCAAACATCTTGATGCGCTGTTTGATTTTCTTTTTCTGGATTTTCAGATATTTATCAGCATCAAAACACTTTTTTGTTGTCACATGACCTCCTTATTATTTTTATTATAGCACGGGCTTAATGTGAAGAGCAAGAAAAACCCACCTCCTAAGAGGTGGGGCGGAAGTAAATGATGTGGTTTTCAGATAAAGGCAGTAATCAGATTCAGGGCAGGCACTGGCTTTTCGCGACAGGTGAGCATATAGGCGAAAAAGATTTCGTCGGGCAACATCCTCTGCTCATAGATGTAGTGCAGGAAGGCATAGGATAATCTAAAATTGCACCTATGCACTTCGTCGCTCATCATGAACTTGACCAAAGCTAAGAAACTCGGCTGGCTCAAGTTAGCGATTTTATGAGCCAGGCGCGGTGAGTAGTGATTGTAGCGAATTGATTTCAGAAGCCTCTTGCTTACAGGCGTCAGATCACTGGCTGAATCAACAGGAAACCAGGACTCTCCCTGCCTGAGCATAAATTGACTCAGGAAAGCGGAGATATCTGTAGTAGGGCTGAGGTGTTTGATCAGCACCTCGCCGACGCGATGGTCAAGCTGCGAGGGATACACGACTCCGCTATAGGCCGAGGCCAGGCTGAGAATTTTTTCTGCAAGACGCCTGGATGGTTCAATGGTCAATGCCATAGAATCAGATGACATATTTACCCCAGAAAAGCCAAATGAAGTCAGGAGACGCCTCATCATATCGCTATCTCCCTTCGCGATAATTTCCCTTATCTCTTCGGGGGATATTTCCATGATTTTTCCATTTGAGATTTTCATAATTTACCTCCAATTATTAAAGTACTGGCCTAGTGGTCACTGTAGCCATGAAAGGCTATATCTTTATATTATAGCACAAAATCACTAAAAAGAAAAGCCCCCTTGGGAGAGGGGGCGAGAACCAAAGGAGTGAATCATTCAGCCTGACCGGAGACGCAGCGGACGCGAAAACCGCAATCGTGATTATAAACCATGATTCTCGGCTTTCCGTCAAAAAGGCGAAAGTCCACCCCGCATAAGACTGGTTGGTAGTAGGATTTCTCATCCCGTGCCGATCTCAAAATCAGATAGAACGGCCCGTCGCCACATCTTTCGGTGCGCTTGCGCTCATAGTTGTGAGCGGTATAACCACCGCCGACAAGATGAAGCGTGTCCCAAATCTTGTGCTGAAGTTCATCGATAATACACTCAATATCGTGTCTTGTAGGTAGACGCCACTGGGTATCCTTCAAGACCGGTACGATTAGTTTCTGCGCTTCCTCCATAGTGAAAAACTCTTGAACCTTGCCTTTTTCCGAGATGATGTAAAAATCGCTCGGGGCCACGATGAGCCCGCGGTCTAGCTTGATGGGGTTAATATTCCATTCGGCGATCGTTGGATGCCGAGCCGAGAACATAAGCGAATCGAGTTGATATTCGACGTGGCGCAGATCGCTCATCAGTGCGTCGTCACGCGAAATGCCTTGCCTTAGTGCGAGTGACTGGACGATGCCGGCTAGTTGTTTCATAACAACTATCTCTTTTTGATCCATTAAGGTTCACCTCTTTCTTTGAGTCATTATATGACCGTAATATTTAGGATAATATTTATATAGCATAAAATGGTGTTTTTGTCCACTTCGGGGTTTGGTCTTGACTTTTATGCTTATGTATGATATAATGATAAGAGCTATGGCGAGGTGTCATAGATAGCACATTCAAATCTCAGAAGAATTGTGCTTTTTCTCAAATCAATTTTATAGGGAGGGCTAGGAAATGGCTGAGAAACTGAACGGTAACATGAGCGGAATGGACGCGATCACGATGATTCCATCGAGATGGACGGTATTCCGCCTTATGGCGAGGACTTCGGTCCGGACCATCCTAAGTGGGATGAGTGGTGCAAGGCCCAGAAGAAATCCTATGAACGCCGCGGCGCTGAGTATGACAAAGCGTGGGCATGATTCTATCGACAGGAGGATTAAAGAATGAGAACTCTGTTTAACCTCGTAATCGGCGGATTGGTCCTTTGGGCCGCATCTCGTCTGTTCCCGGCAACAGTTCAAATCGATGGCACGGGTACGCTTATCTTGGCGACCATCCTCATTTGGGTTGTTTCGCTCGTCATTGGGTTGCTCTGTCTTCTCATTATGGGAATCGGCGCCGTCTTAGGGAACTTGCTATGGGTAATCATTGGCATTATCCTCGTGCTGTTCTCCGAAGTCATCGCTATGACCATCCTGAGCAACAATCTCAATGGCTTTATGATCGTAGGCTTTTGGCCGAAAGTGCTGTTGTCCATTTGCTTTTCGCTGTTCCATCTGAAAGCACCGAGCAACGATTGAAAAAGGAGGGCTATGGATGAAAAAATCTGCGGTTAGGAGGGGCTTCGAGGACTGTGATCAGCTTCAGGTCGTCATCAACGGAACCACCTACCTGACTCACGCGAGTCTGGTCATTCTGTCTACTGAGTAATCCGCCCTTTGGGCAAGTTAAAACCCGCTCTCTCGAGCGGGCTTTTCATCGGGAGGGTGGCTTGACAAAAGTATCTATAATTATTATAATTTACGATAGATGCTGGAGGAGGAGCATTGTATTTTTATAGTTTGATTTTACAGACGAGAAAGGAAGTGAGCGGGGGTTGAAAGTCAGAAACTACGAAGTTGGGAAATTAATTGGCGAATCATCTAAAATCCGCATCTATCTTGGCAAGACTGAAGAGAATGAGACAGTCATCATTAAGGTAGCCAAGACATTTGAGGATGGTGATTTGCTGGCACGCGAAGCGTACGATTTTAACCTGCTGAGAGCTTTTGAAGGTGAGGTGAGTAAATATCAGCAGAAGTTAAGAGGCACTGCCTACTCGCACTATGACTGGTTGTTCGCGCAAATCTTAAACTCTTTTATGGAGCCGTCGCAAGACGACCGGAGGATCAATGTGTACCGAGTGCTGGATGTGGACGTCGAGAGATTGACGCCACTTGTAAAACTACACAAGGAAACTATGATCGACTACCGAAGTGGCATATGGATGCTGGGGAGACTCTTTAAACTGTATGGGTTCTATGAACTCTTAGCATTATCGGGAGATAACCCGGTGGTCCATTACCCCATCTTCAATCCGGGAGACTATCTGATTGCTCCAAGAGAACATCGTTTGGTCTATTACAACTATTCTGGAAGCATAGACGACGTGGTGGCTTACGATTCAGTAAAGTCAATTGCGAAGTTCATGTGGGAAGACTGGATGATTAGCTCGAGCGATGAGGACAGCGAGGAAAGCAAGCGTGACGAAGGCAGCGAGGAAAGCAAGCATGACGAAAAATTCTCTAAGTTAATGGAAAGCTTCGCCACGGAAGGCCGCGATAGTTTTGAAGAGGCCCACCGAGAACTATATCAGTTCGTGGGCGAGCATTATGGAATCAGGTACCACCCCTTTACCTATCGGAAAAGAGGTAGTGCGATTTACGATTGGCA